>CAZGOX010000119.1:0-7726 GCA_964527955.1 uncultured Opitutaceae bacterium
CCCAGGGTCCCGCGCCCCCGGGCCTCCGGCCTCCGCCTGAGCGGCCTTGAGCCCCTTGTCGTGCCGTGACCACCAGGAGCCTCTCGTGACGCGCACAGCCTCCTCATTCCTGGTCGTCGGCGAACGCACCAACATCACGGGCTCGACCCGGTTCGCGAAGGCCATCAAGGCGGGGGACTGGGAGGCCTGCGTCGCGATCGCACGGCAGCAGGTCGAGAGCGGGGCCAACCTCATCGACGTCAACGTCGACGAGGGGCTGGTCGAGGGCGAGGCGACGATGGTCAGGTTCCTGAGCCTCATCGCGTCCGAGCCCGACATCGCCCGCGTGCCGGTGATGATCGATTCCTCGAAGTGGTCGGTCCTCGAGGCGGGGCTGCAGTGCATCCAGGGAAAGGGCATCGTCAACTCGATCTCGCTCAAGGACGGGGAGGCGGAGTTCCTCAGGCGCGCCAGGCTCGTCCGCCGCTACGGGGCGGCCGCCGTGGTCATGGCCTTCGACGAAAAGGGCCAGGCGGCAACCCGCGACGAGAAGGTCCGGATCTGCACGCGGGCCTACCGGCTTCTGACCGAGGGGATCGGTTTCCCGGCCGAGGACATCATCTTCGACCCGAATATCCTCACGGTCGCGACCGGAATCGAGGAGCACAACAACTACGCCGTCGATTTCTTCGAGGCGACCCGGATCATCAAGCAGACGCTGCCCGGGGCAAGGGTCTCGGGCGGCGTGTCCAACGTTTCCTTCTCCTTCCGCGGGAACAATCCGGTCCGCGAGGCCATGCACACGGCCTTCCTGTTCCACGCGATCGCGGCCGGCATGGACATGGGGATCGTGAACGCAGGGATGCTCGGCGTCTACGCGGAGATCCCGGCCGACCTTCTCGAGCGGGTCGAGGACGTCCTCCTGAATCGCCGGCCCGACGCGACCGAACGCCTGACCGTGTTTGCCGACGGGCTGAAGGCCTCCGGCGAGGGGGCTGCGCCCGCCGCCGAGGCGGCGCAGGTCGATTCCTGGCGCACCGGCTCCGTTGAAGCGCGGCTTTCGCACGCCCTGGTCAAGGGCATAGACACCCATGTCGAGGCCGACACGGAGGAGGCGCGGCTGAAGTACCCGCGGCCCCTGGACATCATCGAGGGGCCGCTGATGGACGGCATGCGCGTGGTCGGCGACCTCTTCGGCGCCGGCAAGATGTTCCTTCCCCAGGTTGTGAAGTCGGCGCGTGTCATGAAGAAGTCCGTGGCCTGCCTCACCCCCTACATGGAGGAGGAGAAACGCCGGCTGGCCGCCGCCGGCGGGACCGCCCGGCCCAACGGGCGCTTTCTCATAGCGACCGTGAAGGGCGACGTGCACGACATCGGCAAGAACATCGTCGGCGTGGTGCTCGCCTGCAACAACTACGAGGTGATCGACCTCGGCGTCCTGGTCTCCTGCGACCGGATCCTTGCCGTCGCCAGGGAGAGGAACGTGGACGTCATCGGCCTCTCGGGTCTGATCACTCCCTCCCTCGACGAAATGGTGCACGTGGCCCGGGAAATGAAGCGGGAGGGGTTCACCGTGCCGCTCCTCATCGGAGGCGCGACGACGAGCCCGGCCCACACCGCGGTCAAGGTCGCACCGGAGTACGCGCATGGCGTCGTCCACGTTCTGGACGCGTCGCGCGTGGTGAACGTGGTCAGCTCCCTGCTCTCACCCGACCAGAAGCCCGCGTTCCTGCGGGAGACCCTGGCAAAGCAGGAGAAACAGCGGGAGGACTTCGAGGCCCGCCGCTCGCGCAAGCCGCTGCTTTCCCTGGCGGTCGCCCGCGAGCGCAGCGCCCGGTATGACTGGGCTTCGGTCGACATTCCCAGGCCAGAGTTCTTGGGCGCGAGGGCATACTCCGCGGTCCCGCTTGCCGACCTTGTCCCCTTCATCGACTGGGGGCCGTTCTTCAGCGCCTGGGAACTGCACGGGCGCTTCCCTGACATCCTCGCGGATCCAGTCGTCGGCGCCGAGGCGACGCGGCTGCTCGCGGATGCGCGCTCCCTGCTGGCCCGCATCGTGGGGGAGCGGCGATTCACGGCCAACGCCGTGATGGGATTCTGGCCATGCAACGCCGTGGGAGACGACATCGAGGTGTACGCCGATGAGGCCCGGGCCGGGGTGCTCACCACCTTTCACACGCTGAGGCAGCAGCTCGGAAAGCCCGCAGGCCAGTTCAACCAGGCCCTGTCCGACTACATCGCACCCAGGAATGCCGGCCGCCTGGATTACATCGGAGGCTTCGCAGTCACGGCGGGCCATGGAGTCGATGCCTTCGCAGCAGAGTTCCGCTCCGCGAACGACGACTACTCGGCGATCATGGCCCAGGCGCTCGGGGACCGGCTCGCGGAGGCCATGGCGGAGTTTTTCCACAAGAAGGCCAGGGAGGCCTGCGGTTTCGGCAGGACGGAGAACCTGAGCCATGAGGACCTTCTTCGCGAGCGGTACCGGGGAATCCGGCCGGCGCCAGGGTACCCTGCCTGCCCGGACCACACCGAGAAACCCCTGCTGTTCAATCTTTTGAATGCGGGAGAGGCCACCGGGATCACCCTTACCGAGAGCTGCGCCATGCAGCCGGCAAGCAGCGTGAGCGGCTGGTATTTCAACCACCCCGATTCCCGCTATTTTGGCGTGGGGAAGATCGGCCGCGACCAGATCGAGGACTACGCGGGACGGAAGGGCTTCAGCGTCGCCGAAACCGAGCGATGGCTGGGCCCCTATCTCGACTACGACCCGAGGTGACGCTCACTTTTCCTTCAGGACCGGGTCCCACGGGAGGTCGACCTTGAGCTTGGGGTGCTTCCAAGTCCTGAAGTCCGGGAACATTTTTCCGGGGTTCAGGATCCCCCTCGGGTCGAGGGCGTCCTTGACCGCCTTCATGGCCCGGATCTGCGCCGGCGAATGCTGAACCCGCAGGAAAGGCGTTTTTGTCAGCCCTATGCCGTGTTCGCCGGAAATCGCGCCCCCGAGGCCAACCACCGCCTCCATGAGTCTCCGCACCGCCTTCTCCGCCGCCCGGCACTCGGCAGGAATCGCTGCATGATAAACGATGTTCACGTGCAGGTTTCCGTCCGCCAGGTGCCCGAACGTCGGTATGGGGAGGCCCGAATCCCTGCTGAGCCTGCGCAGGAAGCGGCTGAACCGGCCGTAGCGGCTCATGGGAATGACGACGTCCTCATTGAGCTTCGAGTCCCCCATCTGGAACATGGCGCCCGAGCAGCGGCGCCGCACCGCCCAGAGACGCTCCGCCTCCCTCCTGCTCCGCGCAGCGCGAAATCCCGAGGCATGGGAGCGCGCCCACGCGGTCAGGGCACGGCGATCCCGCCGGACCTCGCTCTGCGTCCCGGCCAGCTCCAGCAAAATAAGCGCGCGCCCGGGCTGCCCGGAGAAAATCGTCGTCTTCATCGCCCGCTCGGTGCACACGACCGCGGCGCGGTCGAGAAACTCGCAGATCGCAGGCTGGATCCTTTGCGCAAAAAGGGCCCGGGCGGCCCCGAAGGCCGCGGGTTCGTCGGGAAAGGCCGCGAGCATTGTCCACCTCGCGGCGGGCAGCGGCACCAGCTTGAGGACCGCGTCGGTCACTATCCCCAGCATCCCCTCGCTGCCGATCCACAGGTCGCGCAGGTTGAACCCGGCGGCAAACTTCTTCGTCGGCGTTCCCCATTCGACCAGCTCCCCCGTCGGCAGGAACCCCTTGAGCGCCAGGACAAAATCCCTGGTGACCCCGTACTTGCCGCCATGCATCCCGCCCGCGTTGCATGCAATGTTGCCTCCGATCGTGCAGTACTCCTTCGATGACGGGTCCGGCGGGTAGAACCATCCCGCGGCCTCGGCCGCGGACTGCAGTTCGGCCACCGTGGCGCCCGCCTGTGCAAAGGCCAACCCCGCCTCGGCATCAATCCGCACCTTGTCCCAGGCCAGCATGTCGATCACCCATCCGCCCCTCACCGGGGCCGCCGATCCCGTGAGCGAGGTGCCGCGGCCGCGCACCGTCACCGGCACGCGCCTCCGGTTGGCAAGGGCCAGCACGGCACCGATATCGTCGTAACCCCGGGGAAAGATGACCGCGGACGGAAGAAACTGGAGCCGGCTTCCATCGAAGGAGGCCCCAAACAGGTCCTTTCCGCCGGTGCGCACAACGTGCGCCCCAAGGCGCCTCCTCAGCACTCTTGTGGCCGGCCGGAATGGGTCCATGCCGGTACTTCACCCCCGCGGCCGGAATCTTCAACCCGATAAAGAGCTTCCCTTTGGGTATTCTCCGACTTGGACTTGGGCCACCGATGGAAACGTACCATGTCGTACCGGAACCGCTCCACGAGGCCCTGGTTCGCGCCGCCTACCTCAACAGGGGATTCGATGATCAGGAGGCTTCCGAGGCCGCGCGGGGCTGCGCCGAGGCCGCGCGTCACGGAATACGCACCCACAACGCAATCAAGGCGCTGCATCTCGACAAGCTGATCGGCAGCGGATCGAAGGGCTGCGTTCCGCGGGCGAAGATCGAGGAAAGGCCGTCCAGGTTTACGGCCGCAAGGGTTTGGAACGCGAACCGCAAGCTTGGGCAGTCTGTCGCCTACCGGGCCATGGCGGCGGCCATGGAACTCGCCGACCGGCATGGAGTCGGGATCGTCTCCGTGGACAATGCCTACCACTATCTTTGGGGCGGCGGATATGTCATGGATGCGGCGAGGAAGGGCTACCTCGCGTACACGAACTGCACCGCGGGGCTGGCGGAGGTCGTTCCCTTCGGAGGAAAGTCCCCAACCTTGGGCACCAATCCCCACAGCTGGGGATTCCCGACGACCGACGCGGTGGGCTTCCCCGTCGTCGTGGATTGGGCGACGTCGGTCGTGGCCATGGGCCGGGTCCAGCAGTTCCTTCGCGAGGGCCGCCCCCTCCCCCCGCTCGCGGCGGTCGACAGGGAGGGCAACCCGACCACGGATCCCGCCGCAGCGGTTTCGCTCCTGCCTTTCGGCGGGCACAAGGGATACGGCCTTGCGCTCATCGATGAGCTGGTCGCCGCATTCATTGGCGGGTCGCTCCCAACCCTTCGCAGCCGCTGGGCGGACGACGGCGAGAAGCACACTCCTTCGTTTTTCTTCCAGGTCGTCCACCCGGATGCCGTCAGCGGAGGCGCATTCGCGCGGGGCCGCAGCCAGATCCAGAATGTCAGGGCCGTCCTCGAGAACATCCGGGGCCCGGGAAACGAGAAGGTGTTGCTGCCCGGCCAGCCCGAGGCTGAGTTCGCGGCGCGCACCAAGGCCGCGGGCGGCCTCCTGTTCACGGAGGCCGAGATCGGGGCCTTCGACGAGATCGCTGCCGAGTCTAGGCAGCCTCGATGGGAACTTGGCTCGTTTCCGTCGGAACTCCCTTGATCAACCTTTGGCAGGCAGGGTAGTCAACCTTTCCCGTGGCCAGCACGGGCACCGCATCGACGACCACCACCTCGCGGGGGAAGCAAAGGTTGCCAAGGCCCTTGGCATGGATCGCCAGCCGCATGTCGGCCAGGGTTAGCCTCGGCTCGTTCGTCACCGCAATCAGGGACTCGCCCCGGTCCGCGTCGGGAACGGCCAGCACGGCGACCTGGAACTTCGGCCCAAATATGGGAAAGGCGTCGGAAAGCGCCGCCTCAACCGCGGCCAGGCTGACCATCTCGCCGCTCACCTTTGCGAAGCGCTTCAGTCGACCACAGATGTACAGGTACCCCTTGTCGTCAATCCGGACGACGTCGCCGGTGTCGTACCACCCTCCCTGGGCCTTGAACCTCTCGTTTGCGTCCTCGTTCACATATCCCTTCATGATGTTGGGACCGCGGACGAGCAGCCGCCCGCCCTCCTCGACGCCGTCGATGGGTTCCAAGCGGCACTCCATCCCGGGAAGGAGCCGGCCCACGGAGCCATACGACGGATGAATGCGGGTATTGACGCTGACAAACGGACTGCACTCCGTGGCCCCGTATCCCTCGAGGATCCGGACGCCGAACTGCTGCGCCCAGGTGTCGAAGGTGGCGGGCTGGACCTTCTCCGCCCCGGCAAAAAGGAAACGCACGGTGTTGAAGTCGTAACAGTGGGCCTTCCTCGCGTAGCCGTTCAGGAACGTGTTCGTGCCGAGCAGCACGGTGCATGCGCGTTCGTACACGAGTGCCGGCACGGTCCTGTAGTGCAGCGGCGACGGATACAGATAGGTGGCGCAGCCCCGGACCAGGGGAAAGAGCGTGCCGGCCGTCAACCCGAAGCAGTGGAAAAGCGGCATCGCGTTGAAGAAGCGGTCGTCGTCCGTGAGGTCCACAATGGACATGGCCTGCCGGACGTTCGCATTCAGGTTGCGGTGGGTAAGTTCGACCCCCTTTGGCGTCCCCTCGGAGCCGCTGGTGAACAGGATGACCGCCGTGTCATCGGGCCGCAGTTCCGCCCTCAGCGAGCGGATGCCCGGGGCGATGAGGTTTCGGACAAGGGCTGTCACCTTGGAGCGCGTGGGAATGCCCGCCCTCACATCCTCCAGGAATATCAGGTCAAGACCGGCCGCCACCATGGGACGCGGATCGATTCCCGCCTTTTCAAGGAAACGCCGCGACGTGACCACGCGCGTCAACCCCGAAAGGCGGGCGCACCGGAGCAGGGAGGGCGTGCCCGATGAAAAATTGAGGAGGGCTGGAACCGCCCCGGCTCCCCAAAGGCTGAGAATGGTCACCGGCAGGCCGTTCACATTGGGAAGCATCACGCCCACACGCTCTCCGCGAATGCGGTTGAGCCGCCGGAAGGCTCCGGAAAGCAGATCCACTGCGACCATGAGCCTCCTGTAGCTCAGTGTCGTCCCAGTCGAATCCTCGAGGGCCGTCCGGCCGGGGATATTTCCAGCCGTCTGGGCAACTGCGGACAACGCGTTGGATGGCCCGAACGCCATCTCCACGTCGAATTGCTGCAGGACCATCCTGTCGCGGACCCAGTCGGTCAGCCTGTGGCGCTCCTCGGCGTGCGGAATGCCCGCAAACTCCGGGGGACGCTGTACATCGCTGAAGTGGGCGCTGACGCGCGGGAAAAACTTCCTCCAGCCCCGGTGTTTCACAAACCAGATCCTGTTGGCGCCGCGCAGGTAGCACAGGATCACCTTGGCGTCGGCCTTCCGGATGAGGAACCCCGTGCCGTCGTAGAGCCTCATCAGGGAGCCCGTGGCCGAGATCTGACCCTCGGCAAAGAGGACAAGCCTCCCGCCGCCTTCCAAGTGCTCCTCCATGGCGCGCACCGCGTAGGGCGAGTGCGGGTCGATGGGTATGGTCCTGCTGCCGGTCATGATCATCCGGTGGAGCCAACTGGTGTTCGCAGTCGCCTTGGAGGTGACAAACTTCCAGTCCCGGTCGAGCACGGCCCCGAGAAAAAGCCAGTCCAGCCACGACACGTGATTGGGGATCAGCAGCACCGGCCCGGGAGTGCGGAGCGGCTCCAGGTTGTAGGCCCGAAAACCGAAGAGCAAACGTAGCAGGAGTCTCAGCAGGACCATGGTAGGGGTATTACCAAGTCGGTAGTATGGACCCAAAAGGTCAATCTCCCAAACCTTTTTTTAAGACCCCTTACCGTACCAGATTCTGGAGAGTCGTGCGGAAATCCTCCATCTCCGGCTGCGCCGCAGTGCCCCCGATGTCGAAGGGCACTGTGCAGTCCGCATAGCCCAGGTCGTCCTTTGCCGGAGCGAGCAGCCCCGCGGTGCGCAGAAGGT
>CAZGOX010000120.1:0-4074 GCA_964527955.1 uncultured Opitutaceae bacterium
ATGCGCCGCGCAAACGGCGAAACCGGCGAGCTCCCGACGGGGGTCGAGGATGCGTACCGGACAATGGCCGTGGTGGAGGCCTGCTATGAATCGAGCGCCCGCGGTGCCACGCCCATCCCCCCATGACCCCACCGGCACGGCATCCCGGATATGTCGACTCCCACGCGCATTTCTGGGACACCTCCAGGCTCGCCTATCCATGGCTTGCCGGCGAGCCGCGGATAGCGGCCCGTCACGGGCCCGAGGACCTGGAGGCCGAGGCCGGGGCGGACGCGCCCGACAGCATTGTTTTCGTGCAGGCCGAGTGCGACCGGGCGCGCTGGCTTGAGGAAGTCGAGTGGGTGGAGACGCTTGCGCTGAGGGACCCTCGGATTGCGGCCATCGTCGCCCACGCACCCATGGACGCCGGGGATGAGACTGTGGCCGCTCTCTCCGTCCTGGCGTCCAGACCGCTCGTTCGCGGCGTGCGGCACCTGATCCAGGGCGAGCCCGATCCCGGTTTCTGCCTTCGTCCCGGGTTTCTCGCCGGTGTACGCCGTCTGGCCGGGCTCGGCTTGTCATTCGACATCTGCTGCACCAGCGGCCAGCTGCCCTCCGTGATCGAGCTCGTCCGGCGCTGCCCGGAAACTTCCTTCGTGCTGGACCATGCGGGCAAGCCGGGAATCGGCCGGCGCGAATTGGACCCGTGGCGCGGCGCCATCTCAAGGATCGCCTCGGAGCCCAACGTGGTGTGCAAGTTGTCCGGCCTGGTGACCGAGGCCGGGCCCGGCGCCTGGTCCACGGAAGACCTGCGGCCGTTTGTCTCCCACCTGCTCGCAAGCTTTGGCCCGGGAAGGCTCCTCTTCGGGAGCGACTGGCCCGTCGTGAAACTTGCCGCCGGGTACGCGCTATGGCTTGAGGGCGCGCGGAAACTCGTATCGCATCTGGATCCACGGGCCGTCCGGGCCATCTTCAACGACAACGCCCGGCACGCCTATAGGATCCCCTGACCGCCCCACCCTCCATGTTTCGCCTCGACGACAAGACCTCGCTTGTAACCGGCGCCGGTTCGGGCATCGGGCGGTCGATCGCCGGGCTTTTCGCCGGCCAGGGAGCCTTTGTCTGGGTCGTGGACCGCGATGCCGCGGCCGGGCGGGAAACCCTGGGCATGATCCGGGCCGCGGGGGGAAGGGCTGAGTTTGCCGAACTCGATGTCAGCGATCCCGAGGCAGCGCTCCTCCTGGCGGCCCAGCTGCCGGTGCTCGACGTTCTCGTGAACAACGCCGGGATCGGGCACGTGGGAAACCTCCTCGGGACGGCCGCCGCCGACCTGGACCGGCTGCACTCCGTGAATGTCCGGGGCCCCTTCAACCTGTGCAGGGCGTTCGTGCCCGCCATGCTCGCCAGGGGGCGGGGAAGCGTGGTCAACATGGCCTCGATCGGGGGCGTGGTGGCGGTGCGCGACCGGCTCGCCTACACGATGACCAAGTTTGCCGTCGTCGGCCTGACAAAATCTCTCGCGCTCGACCACTCGCACACCGGGGTTCGCTTCAATGCGATCTGCCCCGGGCGGGTCGAGACTTCGTTCGTCCAGGCCAGGATCGCGGAATACCCGGACCCGGCCAAGGCCTACCGGGACATGGCATCGACCCAGCTTACGGGCCGCATGGCGCAGCCCTCGGAAATCGCCGCCGCCGCGCTCTACCTGGCTGCCGACGAGTCCTCCATGGTCACGGGGAGCAACCTGATGATCGATGGCGGATGGAGCGCGGGCAAGTGACCCGGTTGGGAGTCCTTCCGTGAAGCACGCCGGCAGCATCACAGGAATGCGCGTCCTCGACGTGCGCTTTCCCACGTCCTCGGCGCGCGACGGCTCCGACGCGATGAACCCGGACCCGGACTACTCGGCCGCGTACGTCGTGCTATCCACCGACCGGGCGGACGGACTCGAGGGCCACGGGCTCACCTTCACGATCGGCCGGGGCACGGAGGTCGTGGTGGCGGCGGTCGAGGCCCTGCGCCCCCTTCTGGTCGGCCAGGCCCTCGGGGCCTTCACCTCGGCGCCCGGCGCATTCTGGAAACACCTGACCGGGGACAGCCAGCTGCGCTGGATCGGCCCGGAGAAGGGAGCCATCCACCTGGCGACGGCCGCCATCGTCAACGCCCTCTGGGACCTATGGGCAAAGATCGAGGGCAAGCCCCTGTGGAAGCTGCTCTCGGACATGACGCCCGCGCAGATCGTGGAAATGGTCGACTGGCGCTACCTCACCGACGCGCTCGGGCCGGACGAGGCCCGGACCGCGCTGGAAAGGCTGGCACCGACGCGGGCCGAGCGCGAGGCCCGCGTCCTGCACGGCGGTTACCCGGCCTACACGACCTCCGCCGGCTGGCTCGGCTACGCGGACGACAAGATCACCCGGCTCTGCCGAACGGCCCTCGCGGAGGGGTTCACCCATTTCAAGATCAAGGTAGGCGCAAACCTGGCCGACGATATCCGCCGGGCGGCGCTGGTGCGGGGCATCATAGGCCCGAAGCATTTCCTCATGCTCGATGCGAACCAGGCGTGGGACGTGGGCCAGGCCATCGCATGGACGAAGGCACTGGCGCCCAGCCATCCGCTTTGGATCGAGGAGCCCACCTCGCCGGACGACATCCTGGGACACGCCGCCATAGCCCGGGCCCTTGAGCCGATGGGCATCGGGGTCGCCACGGGCGAGCACTGCCACAATCGCGTGATGTTCAAACAACTGCTCCAGGCCCGCGCACTTTCGTTCTGCCAGGTCGACTCCTGCCGGCTGGGGGGCGTGAACGAGGTCGTGGCGGTGCTGCTGCTCGCAGCGAAGTTCGGCGTGCCCGTCTGCCCCCACGCAGGGGGCGTGGGCCTGTGCGAGTACGTCCAGCACGAGTCCATCTTCGATTTTGTATGCGTCAGCGGTTCGATGGAGGGCCGCGTGACCGAGTTCGTCGACCACCTGCACGGTCACTTCCTGCACCCGTGCGTCGTGCGCCACGGCCGGTACGCGGCGCCGCGGGAGCCCGGGGCCAGCGTCGAGATGAAGCCCGCCTCGCTCGCGGCGAACGCGTATCCCGGCGGGGAGGTGTGGCGCAGGATCCTGGCGGGGCATTGACGGAGCCTCAACCGGCCGCCCCGCCCATCCTCTCGCCCATGCGCGCGTAGGTCTCGATCCCCCCGGCCGAGGCCGAGACAAGGTCCTCGTCAAAATGCAGCCGGCCGCGGCCGAAGAGCGTGACGATGCACGAACCCCCGAAGGCGAAGAACCCCTTCTCCGATCCCTTGGCCGCGGTTCGGTCGGGAAGGAATGTCTGCCGGATGGAGCCGACATTGGTCGCCCCGATCTCGACCATGGCCACCGGGCCGAAGGCTGGCGAGTCCACCAGCGTGATCATCCGTTTGTTCCGCACAAGGTAGCGAAGGCTGCGCCTCAGCGCGACGGGGCTCACCGAGTACAGCGGGCCGCGGCACAGCCGCGCCTCGCCGGGCACCCCGCCGACCGGAAAGTGAAACCGGTGGTAGTCCACGGGGCAAAGGCGGGAGATCAGCATCGACCCGCCGGCAAACCGGACCGAAAGTGCGCGCTCCCCTGCGGGCAGGCCATCCTCACCCAGGAGTTCCGCGAGCGTGAACTTGGCCCCCTTCACATAAAACCCGTCCGCCGCGTCGATGTCGGGAAATGCCAGGTGGCGCCCGTCGCCGGGAAGGACGGCCACGCCCTCCCCCGGCGCCACGGGCCGGCACCCGGGCTTCAGCGCCCTGTAGAAGAATTCGTTGAACGTCCTGTAGTCGAAGGCGGACTTGGCGAATTCGTCGACGTCGAGGTCGTACTCCGCGATGAAGGGCAGGATGCGCAACGCGCTGATCCGGCGGTTCATCTTCCAGCCGTACCAGAGCGAGAAGAACCGGCGGCTGATGACGAGCCAGGCGAGGAACCGCCCGGCGGGATTGTCATAGGCAAGGCGGAGCCACCGCTCGCCGTAGATGCGCTCCGTCCTGAGTTCGCGGGTCGCGCGGTCGTAGTACCGTATGGGCTGGGCTGGCATGTTACCTGGGCCCGGCCTCCGCCAGGGCGCGCCTCA
>CAZGOX010000120.1:4174-7704 GCA_964527955.1 uncultured Opitutaceae bacterium
AGGGCCTCCTCCAGCTCGGCGATGCCCCTGCCGGTTTCGCCGGCCTCGACAAGCACCGATCCCAGCTCGTAGTGCCCGACGGACCATCCCGGCGCGGCCTTCACGGCCTCCTGGAAAGCCGCGACGGCCTCGGCCCGCCGCTCCCGGCCCCGGTAGTACCTGCCCAGCCGCCTCAGGATGTCGGCCCGGTACGGGTCGGCGCCCAGGCGGTCGAGCATGGCGCGAAACAGGGTCTCGCTGTCGCGCCAGATCCCCGCCTGCGCCGAGGCGGCCATGCCGCAGGCGGCGACAAGGCCGAGGGCCGCCGCCAGCGCGGCCCCGCGGAACACCGGCCTTCCGCCGCGGCCAAGAAGTATCATTGCGATGGATACCGAAACGGGGATCGCCACGAGGTAGCTGTAGCGGTCGTTGGCGTAGTGCGGATGCTCGGTGAGGCCCAGCACGGGGACGAGAAGGACCAGGTGGCACAGCCAGAGCGCCAGCGTCCCCGGCCAGCGGCGGCGGCGCCACCAGAGGAGGGCCGTGATCCCGGCGACCGCGGCCGCGCTGCCGGCAAACACCGGGGCCTCCGGCCGGAACCAGACCAGCGTGGTGTAGACCGGGGAAAGATGGAGGGGAAGCAGGGGTTTCCACAGGTAGTAGGCCCAGACGTAGCACGCCTGCAGGATGCGGGAGCCCACCCCGAATTGCGCCAGCGTGGGCGGCGGCTCCCACACGCCCCCGGCCTGGTAGCGGGCCGCCAGCGTCACCGCCAACACCGCCGCCGTCACGGCCACGAACGGGATTTTCTCGATCCAGACGCCGCGGCTCTCCCTGCCGCGCCATGCCGCGGCCCCGGGCGGGATCCTCCCGAGCACGAGGACGTCCAGGATGACGAGCACGCCCGCATAGCCCAGGGCCAGCGGATACGTGGTCAGGGACATCGCAAACGCCAGCACCGACGCGCCCAGCATCATCCGCCGGGCCGCGCCGCCGGCCATGGAGACCGATCCGAGGTAGGCCAGGATCGAGAGAAGGATGAAAAAGGCGGCCTGGCAGTAGGTCCCCGACGCGCGGGCGACCGCCTCCACCCGCAGCGGGTGGACCGCCCAAAGGAGCGCCCCGGCGGCCGCCGCGGGCAGCGCATACGTGCCGAGGGGCCTCGCCCGGCCCCCCGCCGGCATCCCCATCAGCTTCAGGATGAGCAGGAAGACAAGCGCGGCGTCGGCGCAATGCAGGACGAGGTTCAGCGCATGGAACGAGCGCGGGCCCGGGCCGAACAGGCGGTAGTCGACCGCAAGGGCCAGCCATCCCAGGGGCACGTAGCGCCGCACATAGCTGGCATCGGTGAACATCCAGTGCAGGTTCTGCGCGGAAAGCGCCTTCAGGTGCTCGTTGTACTGGATGTTGGTGTCGTCGTCCCACTGCAGCATGGCCCCGGCGAGGGAGCCGCGAAACACGAACCAGACGACCAGGCACACGGCCGCGGCCACCGCCCACGTAAGTCCGCGATGCGCGGGGGAGCTGCCGTTGGTCTGGGCCATCCGTCCGGGCTTAGCCTTTCGCCCCGCCCAGCGCAACTATTTCACCATCACCAACTCGTCGCCCTTCACCGAAAAGGTGACCTGCGCGCCTTCCCCAATCTCATCGGAGACCAGGGCCCTGGCGAGACGGGTCTCCACCTGCCGCTGCAGGAATCTCTTGAGCGGACGCGCCCCGTACACGGGGTCGTAGCCCTTCTCGGCCGCCCACTGCCTTGCCTTGGCGTCGAGCGAGACGGTCACGCGCCGCTCGGCCAGCCGGCGGTTCAGGTCGGCCAGGAGCAGGTCCACGATCCGGGCGATCTCCTCCAGGGTGAGGGGCTTGAACAGGATCGTCTCGTCGATGCGGTTCAGGAACTCGGGCCGGAGGGCCTGCCTGAGGTCGGCAAACACGCTTTCGCGGACGCTCTCCGGTATCGAGTCGCCGGTCACTCCGTCCAGCAGGTGGCGCGACCCGATGTTGGAGGTCATGATGATGATCGTGTTCTTGAAGTCGACCGTGCGCCCCTGCGCGTCGGTGATGCGGCCGTCGTCGAGCACCTGCAGGAGCACGTTGAAGACGTCGGGGTGGGCCTTTTCGATCTCGTCGAACAGCACGACGGCGTACGGCCTGCGACGGACGGCCTCGCTCAGCTGGCCTCCCTCGTCATAGCCCACGTAGCCGGGCGGGGCGCCGATCAGGCGCGAGACGCTGTGCTTCTCCATGTACTCCGACATGTCGACGCGCACCATGGCCGCCTCGGAGTCGAAAAGGGTCTCGGCCAGGGTCTTCGCAAGCTCCGTCTTGCCGACGCCCGTGGGTCCCAGGAAGAGGAAGCTGCCCACCGGCCGCCGCGGATCCTTGATGCCGCTGCGCGCACGGAGGATGGCCTCGGTGACCAGGGTCACGGCCTCGTCCTGGCCGATCACACGGCGGTGCAGGACCTCCTCCAGGCGGAGGAGCTTCTCCTTCTCGCCCTCGACCAGGCGGGTGACGGGCACGCCGGTCCACTTGGACACGATCTCGGCGATCTCGCCGGCGGACACCTCCTCCTTGAAGAGGGTCGTGCTGTTGCCGGCCCTTTCCAGCTTCGAGAGGCTTGCCTCGAGTTGGGGGATGCGTCCGTGGCGAAGCTCGGCGACCTTGTTCAGGTCGTAGGCCCGCTCGGCCCGTTCCATCTCAAGTCGCGCGGATTCGAGTTCCTTGCGGAGGCTCCTCACGTGTTCGACGGAGGCCTTCTCCCGGTCCCACTGGAGCCGCAGCCCCTTGGCGCGCTCCCGCGCCTCCGCCAGCTCAAGCCGCAGGGCAGCCAGCCTGCGCTGGCTGGACTCGTCCTTCTCCTTCGCCAGCGCCGTCTCCTCGATCTCCAGCCTGAGCACCCGGCGGGTCAGCTCGTCGAGCTCCTGCGGCATGGAGTCCATTTCCGTGCGGATCATGGCGCAGGCCTCGTCGACGAGATCGATGGCCTTGTCCGGCAGAAAACGGTCGGGAATGTAACGCTGCGAAAGCGTCACCGCGCTCACCAGCGCGTTGTCCTGGATGCGCACCCCGTGGTGCAGTTCAAACCGGTCCCGAAGACCCCGCAGGATAGAGATGGCGTCCTCAACTCCCGGCTGGTCGACAAACACCGTCTGGAAGCGGCGCTCGAGGGCGGCATCCTTCTCAATGTACTTGCGGTACTCGTCGAGCGTCGTCGCTCCTATGCAATGAAGCTCGCCCCGGGCCAGCATGGGCTTGAGCAGGTTGCCGGCGTCCATCGCCCCGTCGACCTTGCCCGCTCCCACGATCAAGTGGAGCTCGTCGATGAAGAGGATGATCCTCCCCTCGCTTTGGCGGATCTCGTTCAGGACGGACTTCAGGCGCTCCTCGAATTCCCCGCGGTACTTCGCGCCCGCCACGAGGGAGCCCATGTCGAGGGCGAAGAGGGTGTGGTCGCGCAGCCCCTCGGGAACGTCGCCGCGCACAATGCGCTGGGCCAGGCCCTCGACGATCGCCGTCTTGCCCACGCCCGGCTCGCCGATCAGCACCGG
>CAZGOX010000121.1:0-7701 GCA_964527955.1 uncultured Opitutaceae bacterium
ACGCCGCCAGCGTTCATTCTGAGCCAGGATCAAACTCTCCGAAAAGAGAGTTCAATTCCTAGTGATTCTTTGAACTACTGAACTCGAAGCCGGCGCGAACGCCGGCATCGTTTTTTGATACTTGATTGGGGGTCCCAATCAATCGCACAAAGTAAATTTCAAAGAGCTTTCCCACTGTGGGAAGGTTGATCAAAGACGCCGACACAACGTCCGTCAACTTCTTTCGAAATCTCGAAAAAAAATCGCCGGCGCGATGTCGCGGCCTTGCCTGCTTCTCGTTGGGGCGTTCGCCGGTTGAAACCGGCCACCGCATCGTGAAGGGAGGGCGGAACATGGCCCTCCTGGCCCGTGGTTCAAGCCTTTTCTCAAGAATTTTCTCACGAGTTATTCACACAAAAAAACCCGCCGCGGATTGCGGCGGGTCTTCGGGAAGGGACCGGCTTACTTCTGCCAGGTGCGCTTCTTGTGACGATTGGACTTCAAGCGCTTGCGGCGCTTGTGCTTGTTCATCTTCAGGCGGCGTTTCTTTTTAAGGTTGCCCATGATTGGCGATTAGGGGATTCGGAGCTGGTGATTAGGTTTGGAACTGCCTTCGGCGTCCTTGGGGAGGACATTCGAACGCGAAGGGGCAGACCTGTCCAGCCGTAAGTTGAATCGTGGTTGCGCCTGGACTGTAAGGTAGGGCGAGTCGTCCCCCGTAGGTCAGCGAGCTTGCTCGCGCTCAGGAAGGCGCGAGCAAGCTCGCTGACCTACGAATGCTCAATCGACGACCGTCGGCAGGAAGATCCGGAAGGTGGTGCCGCGGCGGAGGCGGCTCTCGACGGTCAGGAATCCCCCGTGCGCCCTGACGATCTCCCTCACCGTGGGGAGGCCGAGGCCGGTTCCCCCGAGGCCCCCCTTGGTCGTGAAGAACGGGTCGAAGATGCGGCCGGCTATGGCGCCGGGGATGCCGGCGCCCGTGTCGGCCACCGAAAGGACGGCGTGGGACCCGTGCCGGGCCCCGCCGCGGGGCATGCCGGGCGCATCAGCAAAGTCGATACAATCCAGCCCCAGCGTGATGCGGCCTCCTCCGTCGATCGCGTCCCGGGCGTTGATGCAGAGGTTCGCCAGGGCCTGGCGGATCTGGGTGGCGTCGGCCCGGACGGGGGCGGGCTCGCTGCGAATCGCCACGTCCAGCCGGATCGCGGGCCCGAGCATCGGGCGGACGAGCGCGGCGACATCCCCCATCAGGGGACCTGCGCGCAGGAGGACGCGCGTGGCCGCCGCGCCACGGGAGAAGGCCAGCAGCTGCCCCGCAAGCGCCGCGCAGTGCCGGGCGCCCGTCCGGATGTTCCGGACCAGGGCCTCCCGGCGGGTTCCGCCCGCCGCTCCGAGCTGGTCCACCGACATGAGGATGGGCGCCAGCGTGTTGTTGAGGTCGTGCGCCACGCCGCCGACCAGCAGCGAAATGCCGTCGAAGGCGGGTCTCGGGTCGTCACGGCGCCGGGCCGCTGCTGCTGCGTGGTCCATCTCGGGCGCGACGCTGCACGGAAGACACGGCGCCGAAAAGGCCGGGGAATCGTGGAATTCCCCCGCCTATGGGGAAATTTCCTATTCCCGGGTGAAGCCGTTCGCAATGGCGAACCGGATGAGCTTGGGGGTGCCGTGGACGTTCAGCTTGGCCATGATCCTCGTCCGGAAGGCCTCCGCCGTCTTTGGCGCGATCCCCATCCGCGATGCGATCTCCCGGTCATCCAGGGACTGCCCGATCAGCGCAAGGACCGCGCGTTCCCGCTCGGAGAGGACCTTTTCGAATGAGGCGGGATCGGCCCGCCGGGCCTCCTTGTCCCGTGCGACAATGCTGGAGAAATACTTCCTTCCGGCCCCCACCGTCTGGATCGCCTCCCTCAGGTTGGCCAGGCTGTTCGACGCCTTGTCGACGAAGCCGTCGATCGAGGCGTGCTCCAGCTGGTAGAGGGTGTAGGAACCGCGCGCCGCAGAAATCGCTATGATGCGCGCCGTGGACTTCGCCTTGCGGAGGATGTCGATCACCTCAAAGCCGTCGAGGTCGGGCAGGTTCAAGTCGAGCAGGACAAGGTCGGGCGCGCGGGCCAGGGCCTCGCGCAGCCCCGAGCGCCCGTCGGCGGCCTCCCCGACCACGTCGTGGCCGAACTCCTCGACGCAAACCTTCCGCATGATCTCCCGGAACATGACCTGATCCTCGACGATCACGATTCGCAGCGGTGCGTGCGCGGCCATGGGGTGAGGGGTTGATAAATGGTGCCCGAAGTCGGAATCGAACCGACACTCCTTTAGAGGGAACTGGATTTTGAGTCCAGCGCGTCTACCAATTCCGCCATTCGGGCCAGCTTTCGAAATGGGAACGTGGGCTCGCAATTCGGGGCTGTAAATGCAAAATCTGACGGCTCTCATGCCGGACTTTCGCGCCTTCTGCCTCCCCTCCGCCGCCGAACCCTCCGAGATCTCGCTCTCGGCCTCGGAGTCCCATCATCTTGTGGCCGTGAACCGGGCCCGGGCCGGCGACACCGTGACGGTGTTCAACGGCCGCGGCACGGAATGGATCTGCGAGCTTGCTGACGCGGACAGGCGTGCCGCGGGGCTCAAGGTCCGCTTTGCGCAGCGGATGAAGCCGCTGCCGTATGACATCACGCTTGCTCAGGCGATTCCCAAGGGGGGCTTCATGGACGCGATCGTCCGAAAGGCGACCGAACTCGGGGCGCGGCGGATCATCCCACTGGAGAGCGAGCGCACACAGGTGCATGTCGACGACGGGCGCTCGGAGCGCAAGATCGACAAATGGCAGACCGCGGCGCTCGAGGCGGCCAAGCAGTGCGGCAATCCCTGGCTGCCGGAGATCTCCCCCATCCAGGACGCCTCGGAGTTCATGGCCGGAGCCCGCTCCTACGACCTGCGGTTGATCGCGAGCCTGCGCCCGGGGGCGAGACCCCTGCGCGCGGTGCTCGAGTCGTTCCGGGCTGCACCCGCCCGGGCCGAAATCGCGCGCGACCGGCCGTTTTCCGCAGTTTGGCTTGTTGGGCCGGAGGGAGACTTTTCACAGGCCGAGATCAATTTGGCCGCAAACAGCGGATTCGAGCCGGTCACGCTGGGTCCGCTGGTCCTGCGATGCGAAACCGCGGCCGTCTACGCGCTGGCCGTGCTCAGCTACGAGTTGCAGAAGTAGCCCCTCACCAGACCAGCAGGCCGCCGGCAAACGTCAGGCCCGCACCCACGCTGCAGAAGATGATCCTGTCGCCCGGGTTGAAGATGCCCTCTTCCGAGGCCCAGCCAAGCGCCATCGAGACGCTCGCCGCGCTCGTGTTGCCGTACTGGGAGATCGTCATGACAAACTTGTCGTAGGGGATGCCCACTCGCTTGCTTACGGCCTTCAGGATCCTCTCGTTCGGCTGGTGCGGGACGATCCAGGAAATGTCCTCCGGGCGAAGGCCCTCCCGCCGGAGCGTCTGCTCGATCTGCTCCGCAAAACCCACGACCGCGTGCTTGAACACGGAGGCGCCGTCCATCTGGAGGTAGAAGTGGTCCATGTCGTAGCCGCTGGGATCCGGCACGAGCTTGCGGGCCCCACCGCCGACCCGCTGGATGGCGTTGTACTGGTCCGCGTCCCCCGACAACCCCATGCGGTGGAGCCTGTGCCCCCCCGGCTGGTTTGTCAGGACCGCCGCACCCGCGCCGTCGCCGAAGAGGAATGCGGTGTCGTGGTCCTGCGTGTTGGTGATGCGCGAAATCAGCTCCGCGGTGACGACGATCAGGTTCTTTGCCGTGCCCGCGCGGATGAAGGTGCGCCCCACCTCAAGGGCGTAGAGCCAGCCGGCGCACGCCGCATTCAGGTCGAAGGCGAGAACGCGAGGAATCCCCAAGTGCTTCGCCAGGGCGCTCGCCATGGCGGGGACCGGCTGGTCCGGGATCAGCGTCGCCATGATGATGCCGTCGATCTGGTCCACGGGCATTTCAGCCTCGGCAAGCGCGTGTTGGACGGCGATCGCCGCGAGGGCGGTGGCGCTCTCATCCTCCGTGGCGTGCCTGCGTTCCCGGATGCCGGTCAGACGTACGATCTCATCCTCGGTGCGATGGGGAAAGGACTTTAGTATCTCGCTGTTTGCCATCACGTTGGATGGCACGGCATACCCGACACCCGCGATGCATACCGTATGGGGGTCAAGGGGGTTCATCAGGGCTTCTTCCTGGCGAGGTAGCGGGTAAAGTCGTCCCCGGAGATTCGTCCCCCGGGACCGGTACCGACGATGTCGGCAATCAACTCCGGGGCAAGCCCGGCTTCCTGGGCGAGCTTCAAGGCGCGGGGAGTCCAGATCGGAGCCGTGGCCGGAGCCGCCGCCTTCTGGCTCACGGCGGTCCCCGGGGAGCGCGCCTCCAGGTGGCGCAGGGAGGCATCCGAGGTCTCTATCTGGAGAAATAGGGAGCCCGACGGTTTGACCTCGCCAGCTGCAGCCGAGACGGCCCGGACCGTGCCGTCGCAGGGGCACTCGAACTCAAACACCGACTTGTCGCTCTCCAGCTCCGCAATCTTCTGCCCCTTGGCGACCCGTGCACCGGGCGCGACCTTCAGGCTGATCACGGTCAGCTCGTTGACCGTGGCCCCCATGGATGGCATGGGAACGTCGATGAGGAAGGTTTCCATGGGGATCGTTAAACCGGCTGGATAGGCGGCTTCTGGAAGCGCAAGGGACGATAGCTAGGCCCTTGCGGTCAGCAATTCAATCTTTTCCGCGCGGCCCCTGGACGGGTCGAACTCGATCAGCGCCGCCGAAAGGCGCACGTCCCCGGTCGCGACCTCGAACCGGCGCGGCATGCCGTCGAGGAACCGTGCGACGACGGGAGCCGTCTCCCGTCCGAGCACGCCGGCATAGGGACCCGTCATCCCCGCGTCGCACAGGAAAGCCGTCCCCTTGGGCAGCACGGCCGCATCGGCGGTCGGCACGTGCGTATGGGTGCCGACCACGGCCGCCACGCGGCCGTCCAGATACCATCCGAGCGCCTGCTTCTCCGACGTCGCCTCCGCGTGGATCTCGACGAAGATCGCGTCCGCCTGGCCGCGAAGCCGCTCCAGCATCCGGTCCGCGCAGAGAAAGGGGCACTCGGCCTTGAGGTTCAGGTACTGCCGGCCGAGCAGCGTGAACACCGCAAGCCGGGCGCCCCGGGCCTCCAGGATCAAGTGGTCCCTGCCCGGGCAGGCGGCCGGCAGGTTCGCCGGGCGGCACACGCGCTCAAACCTCGCGATTTCAGCCTCCCAGCCCCGCTGGTCCCAGACATGGTCCCCGAGCGTGATGCCGTCCACGCCGTGCCCGAGGAGCGATTCGGCGATGATGCCTGTGATTCCGGCCCCTGCCGCGGCGTTTTCCGCGTTGGCGACGACAAAGTCGAGGCCCAGCTCGGAACGCAGCCTGGGCAGGTGCAAAGACGCCGCTTCCCGTCCGGGCCGGCCCACGATGTCCCCGACGAACAGCAGCTTGTGCATGAGGCTTGCCTAGCACGGGCCGGTTGCTTTTCAATCCTCCGCTTACCCCGGACATTGCCATGAAATCAAACACCTCCCCCGCCCTGTTTCCCAAGGCCGACATAGGCCGCGAAATGAAAGGCGCCGAAGCCGTTGTCGAGTGCCTCACCAGGGAGGGTGTCGAGGTTGTTTTTGCCTATCCAGGCGGGGCTTCGCAGGAATTGCACCAGGCCCTCGCGCGCACGGAGAAGATCCGCGTGATCCTGCCTCGGCACGAGCAGGGCGGAGCCTTCGCTGCGGGCGGCTATGCGCGCACCACCGGCACCGTTGGTGTCTGCATGGCGACGAGCGGCCCCGGCGCCACCAACCTCGTGTCCGGGATCGCGGACGCGTACATGGACTCCATTCCCCTCGTGGCCATCACGGGGCAGGTGTTCCAGAAGTACATTGGCAAGATGGCGTTCCAGGAGACGGACTTCTTCGGGATGACGCTCCCGATCGTGAAGCACTCCTACCTCGTCCTGGATGTCCACGAGCTGCCCCGCGTCTTCAAGGAGGCCTTCCAGCTCGCCAGGACCGGCCGGCCGGGTCCCGTGGTGATCGACATTCCGAAGGACGTCCAGCAGGCGCGGTTCCAGCCCGTGTTCCCCGCCTCCGTCGAGTTCCGCAATCCCCACATCGACCTCCAACACCACGCGTCGGACGAGGTGCTCGGTCGGATCATCGATCTTATCGCCGAGGCGAAGAAGCCGGTCCTTTACGTTGGGGGCGGAATCATCTCGGCCGAAGCTCACCTCGACCTGAGGGCATTCGCCGAGAGGGCGAACATCCCGGTGGCTACCACCCTGATGGGCGTGGGCGGCTTCCCGGAGACCCATCCGCTTTCGATGCAGTGGTTCGGCATGCACGGATCGGCCTACGGCAACTGGGCGGTGGACGAGAGCGACCTGCTCCTGGCCTTCGGCGTGCGCTTCGACGACCGGATCACGGGCGACACGACAAAGTTCGCGCCTCATGCGAAGATCGTGCACATCGACATCGACGCGTCGGAGCACAACAAGAACAAGCAGCACGTGTTCCTGCCCGTGATCAGCGACATCAAGCACGCGCTTGCGGGCCTGAACCGGCTGATGGCCGGCCGGAAGTTCGCCGCGCCCGACACCGCGGCCTGGCACGCCCAGATCGGGGAATGGAAGCGCAAGCACCCCTTCAGCTACGACGAGAGCCGCCACATCCAGCCTCAGGAGGCCGTCAAGGTTCTGTACGAGCTGACCAAGGGCGATGCCATCATCGTCACCGGGGTCGGCCAGCACCAGATGTGGGCGGGCCAGTTCTACCGGTTCAACGAGCCGCGCCGTTTCGTGAGCTCGCTCGGGCTGGGGGCCATGGGCTTCGGTTACCCGGCGGCGCTTGGAGCGAAGGTTGCGCACCCGGAAAAGCAGGTGATCGACATCGACGGCGACGGCTCGTTCATGATGAACATCCAGGAGCTGGCCACGGCCAAGATCGAAAAGATCGCGGCCAAGGCGATGATCCTGAACAACCAGCATCTTGGCATGGTCGTGCAGTGGGAGGACCGTTTCTACGGCAGCGTGCGCGGCAACACGATCCTGGGCGACGAGACCAATGTCGGCAGCCCCGACAACCCCGACGCGCTGTACCCGGACTTCGTGAAGATTGCCGAGGGCTTCGGCGTCAAGGGTCGCCGGGTCATCCGCAAAAGCGACCTGCGCGCCGCCATCCAGGAGATGCTCGACCACGACGGACCCTTCGTCCTCGACGTGGTCGTTCCGTACACCGAGCACGTGCTGCCGATGATTCCGGCCGGCAAGTCGGTGAAGGAAATGCTTCTGAAATAGGCCGGGAGAGGGTGGCGGACGAACCGGGTTTTCGCTCATCCCTTTGAGTCGTGTGTTCGCCTCGGACGCGGGCCCGTCGGGGCATTGCCGATCTGCGGCCGACCGCTCCACGAAAGGACTCAAACTCCATGTCGATCTGGCCTGGATCGGCCTGACGCGTCCTTTGTCGGACTGGCACCGCTCTTGTCGTCCGGTTGCGACGCCAAAGGTCCGCCGGTCCCGGGCGAACAACCTCCTCCAAGGGATGTGCGAAAGCCCGCTTCGTCCGCACCGAGCCCAACACAAATCCAGGTCAATTGTTCCGTGTTCAGTCCTTCCTATGCGACTTGGCCGGCCTTCTGGGCGAAGGAGGAGCAGGGGCACCCCCGCAAA
>CAZGOX010000122.1:0-7653 GCA_964527955.1 uncultured Opitutaceae bacterium
CGTGGAGGTCGTCGTCGATCATGACCACGGGCGCCGTGCCGCAGCTCGCCAGGCACTCGACAAACTCGATCGTCACCTCGCCGCCGGGGGAGACCTCGCCCCGCCGGGTTCCAAACTGCCGCTCGAATTCCGCGCAGGTCTTGTAGCCGCCCATCAGCGCGCACGACAGCGTCCGGCAGACCCGGATGTGGCGCCGGCCGATCGGCTTTGTCCGGAACATGGGGTAGAACGTGACGAGCTCGTAGATCGAGATCGGCGCCACCTCCAGCCTGGCTGCGATCCACTCGATCGCCTCCGGCGAAATGAAGCCCTGGTCCTCCTGCACAAGGTGGAGCAGCGGAAGCGCGGCGCTGCGCTTCACCGGGTACTTCGGGATCACCTCGTCAATCTTTTGCAGTGTTTCTGGTTTGAGCTGCACGGTGGGGGGCTATCGGTCGCATTCGCCCATGACAAAGTCGAGCGAACCGAGGATCGAGACCACGTCGGAGATCATGGCGCCGACGCAGATCTTGGGCAGGATGGAGAGGTTGCAGAAGGACGGGGACCGGATCTTGAGGCGCCACGGCACGCCCCCTCCCTTGCTCACGACGTAGAATCCCAGCACGCCCTTCGGGTTCTCGGCCTCAAAGTAGACCTCCCCGGCCGGCATCTGCGGGCCCTCGGTGACCAGCATGAAGTTCTGGATCAGCTCCTCCATCGAGGTCAGGACCTTGTCTTTGGATGGGACGAAGATCTTCCGGGAGTCCGTGACATGCCAGGGACCCGCCGGGAACTTGGCGATCGCCTGCCTGATGATGCGCACCGACTGGCGCATCTCCTCGCCGCGAACCAAGTAGCGGTCATAGCAGTCGCCCTTGGTTCCCACCGGCACATCAAAGTCGTACTGGTCATATCCGCTGTACGGCCGGTCCTTGCGCAGGTCGAGCGGCACGCCCGAGCCGCGCAGGTTCGGGCCCGTCAGCCCGTACGCAATCGCGTCCTCCCGGGAAATCAGCCCGATGCCCACGGTGCGGTCCATGAAGATCTTGTTTCGGGTGAGCAGCCGCAGCGTCTCCTCGAGGATGGGCAGGAACTGGTCGCAGAAAGCTCCGACGCGGCCGAGCCAGCCCTCGGGAACGTCGCGTGATACCCCGCCGATCCTCGAATAGCTGGTGGTGAAACGGGCCCCCGTAAGCTCCTCGAACAGGCGGTACAGTTTCTCCCGCTCGTTGAACGTGTACATGAACACCGTCCAGGCACCCACGTCTATGCCGAACGCCCCCAGGCCCATCAGGTGGGACGAGATTCGAGCCATCTCGGCCGTGACGACGCGGATCGCCTGGCACCGCGGGGGCACCTCCAGCTTTGCAAGTTTCTCCACCGCTATGGCATACGCCATGTTGTTCGCCAGCGGAGCAAGGTAGTCGAGCCGGTCCGTGTAGGGCACGAACTGGTTGTACGTCATGTTCTCGGCGATCTTCTCGTCGCCCCGGTGCAGGTAGCCGACGACCGGATCGGCCTTGGTCAGAACCTCCCCGTCGAGCTCCATCTGGATGCGCAGGACGCCATGCGTCGACGGATGCGAGGGCCCCATCGAAAGGGACATCTTCTCCGTCTCGAATTCGCCGGCGGCGCTCTTGGCTGCAGTGTCTGGGAAGGCGTAGTCGGCGGCCATATTAGGCTCCAGGTTTCTCCCGGCGTTCCGTCCAGCTCTCGTCCTTGGCGCGGGGCTCGGCTTCCGTGAGGTTCATTTCTCCCACCGATGCGACGAACGGCCCGCCGGCCATGGGCGCCGGCTTTGCCGAAACGCCCGTCTCCGCGACTACGTCGGGATCGGGCAGCGGAGCCTCGATGCCCGCGAGCGGGAAGTCCTTGCGCAGCGGAAAATGGGGATACCCGTCCCACATCAGGATCCTTCGAAGGTCCGGGTGACCCGAAAATCGGATCCCGAACATGTCGAATACCTCGCGCTCGTGCCAGTTCGCTCCGGGCCAGAGCCCGGTGACGCTCGGCACAACGGGATCCGCGTCCGAGGGACAGTCCGCAGCCACCCTCAGGTACTCGTGGCTCGTGGTCGAGTACAGGTGGTAGACCATCGTGAAGCGCGGCGTCCGGCCCTGGGACCAGTCGATCGCGGTCACGTCGGCGAGAAAATCAAAGGCAAACCCGTCCCTGAGAGCCCGGAGCACCTCGGGCACCTCGCCCGCCGGGGCATTGACCGCCGGATGGTCCAGGCTGGGCCGGTCGGAAACCTGCGGGAACCTGGCCTTGAGGGCTGCGACGGTTTCGGCGGACATTGCGCGAGGTTACGATGAAAACAGCTTTTGGGCTGAACGTTCGCGTTTCACCTTGTCCTGGAGCTTGACGAGCGCGTCGATGAGGGCCTCCGGCCTGGGCGGACAGCCGCTCACGTATACGTCCACCGGCACGATGCGATCCACTCCCTGGAGCACGGCGTAGCTTCGGTACATGCCCCCCGTGCTCGCGCAGGCGCCCATGGCAATCACCCACTTCGGCTCGGCCATCTGGTCGTAGATTCGACGCAACGCCGTGGCCATCTTGTAGGTTACGGTCCCGGAAACGATCATCACATCCGACTGGCGGGGAGAAAACCGCATCACCTCGGCCCCGAATCGTGCGATGTCAAAACGGCTGCTGGCGACGGCCATGAGCTCGATTGCACAGCAGGCCAGGCCCATGGGCATCGGCCACATCGAGTTGCTCCGGACCCAATTGATGACCGCATCCGCCCTCGAAACGACGACCTCCCCCTCGATCTTGCTGTTGTAGGTCAGTTCGGTGTTTGCGGTTACCATGACGGCTGTGGGCTCGTTAAAATACAAGCCTTCGCACCGTAGCATGCGCGAACACCCGCGCAAGTAGGTTTTCCGTCAGATTGCGTCTGAATTAGATAGGCTCATGCAGGAAATGGAAATAGTCGGGAACGCCAACAAGGTAGGGACGAGCGGCCCGCTCGTCCGGGAACGCCTCCAACTCCCTACGCAGCCCTCGGCCGGTCTTGAACGGGCCCATTTGTCCGGAGTTTTCGAATGACACGAGGTTATGCCCGGACGGGCGGGCCGCCCGTCCCTACCTCGATCAAGGACTCTTATAGGTCCAGACGCAGGCGTCGGTCACCACGCTCCCCCCAAACTTGGCGTTCGCCGCCACCTGGTTCTCCCCGGGAGCCAGCTTCACGCCGGCCCACCGGAAGATGTGGTCGGGCGCCGCGACCGCGCCCTGCGAGACGCCGTCCACAAAGAGCTCCACCGTCGGCGCGTTGGAGTATACCTTGACCTCGGCCTCCGGCCTCGTGCGGATGGCAAAGCGCCGGCTGGTGATGTGCACGACAGGCTCCGCACTCCAGTTTGCCTTGTACCAGTAGAAGGCGTCCTTCCGCGTCTTGCGGTCGTAGGTCACGAGCCCCTTGTCGTTCCGGCCCAGGTGATCGCCCTCCCCGCGGCCATCGGACGCAAAATCGAACATGCACCACACGAACTTACCCCAGACAAACGGCCTGTCCTTCAGGATCTTCCATGTCGTCTCGTGGAGGATCGCCTGGTACTCCTCCGGGTGGTAGCGCCCCTTCGTGTCGGGACGGGAGGGGTGCTCCTCGTGCTGGAGGATGCTCGCGCCCCCGCCGAACTCGCTCAGCCCAAACGCGGAAGCCGGGTGCAACGCATGCGTCTTGTCGAGGTTCTCCGCCAATTCCGAGGCGTCCCCATGGTACCAGCCATAGTAACGGTTGAATGCGACGACATCGGTGTGCCAGTTCTTGGAATCCTGCATGTCATGGCTCGAGGCATAGGTGGAGAGGCGGGTGGGATCCTCCTCGCGGACGATCTTTGCCAGCTCTGCGATGACCCCGTCTGCGGCCGCGCCGCTCGTCTCGTTCCCCACGCCCCAGAAGAAGATCGCCGGATGGTTGTAGTTCTGACGGATCAGCTCGCGGAGCTGCTGCTTCGCGTTGTCCAGGAATTCAGGAGTCGGCAGCGCCTGGTTCACAAAGGGGAATTCCGCCCAGGCGACGATGCCCGACCGGTCGCAGCGCTGGTACCAAGTGTCGGCCTGCTGGTAGTGGGACACGCGGATCGCCGTGCATCCCAGGTCCAGAACCAGCGCAAAGTCCTCCGCCTCGTCGTCCGCGCTGATCGCCCACCCCTTGTCGATCCGGTCCTGGTGGCGGTTCACCCCGTGGAGGTCGAGCGGGCGGCCGTTCAGGATGAACCCCTGGTTCGGATCGACCCTGAAGTAGCGCAGGCCAAGCGGCTGGTTCACGGAGTCGCATGCCGCCCCATCCACCAGCAGCTCTATCTTCACGCGGTAGAGGTACGGCAGCGCCCGCCCGTCCCAAAGGTTCGGGTGCCCCAAGGTCATCGGCTGGACGACGCTCGCTGAGCCGTGCCCACCCAACGGCTGGGGTGTCGCAAGGGTGAGGACCTTCCGGTCAAAGGCGTCGAAGACCCTCGTGACCACCATCACCGTGTGGGCCTTGTCCTCATGGTTCTCCACCTCCGTCCTCACGTCGAACTCCGCCTGATCCGGCGTCACCGTCCGCTGGGAGATGAAAACGCCCGGGGAACCGTAATCCATCGTGGAGATCTGCACCGGGTCGGTGGCCACAAGGTAGACTCCGCGGTAGAGGCCGCCAAAGAAGGTGAAATCGGCCGAGGTCGGGGGAAACCCGAGGTGGCCGTTGTCCACGCGGACTGCGATCACATTGTCCCCGGACGGATCCAGGGCGTCCGTCGCGTCGAACCTGAAGCAGGAGAACCCTCCCTTATGCGCACCCAGGTGTTTTCCGTTCACGTACACGTCGGCCATGAGGCTCGCGCCGTCGAATTGGAGGTAGAAGCGCCTCCCCACAAGGATTGGGTTTATCGACAGGTGCCTCCGGTACCATCCCGCCCCCCGGCGGTAGTCGTTGCCTCCGTCCTCCCCGTCCTGCGCGTTCCACGTGTGCGGAAGGTCGACCGCCTGCCACTTGGAATCGTCAAACCCGGGTTGCGCCGCAGCCGGTTGATCCCCCGGAAGGAAGCGCCACCCGGCACTCAGGCTGAGAACGGCCCTCCCCCCCGCGCGCCGCCCGGGTTCCTGCCCCTGGACCAAGGCCGTCCCCAAGGCGACAGCCAACAGGGCGATTCCAAGGCGTGCCGCAGACATGGGCCGGGCTGTTCGCTTCTTTCCCTGGCCTTTGCGTTACGGGAGCTGATAGATCCCACAGAGCGCGACCCCTGTGCTCGAGCCGACTCCCGTGATTTCGGCAGTGTAACCGCCGGGCGGCAACGTGACCAGCAGTTCCGAGTCGCCCGACCCGGGAGTAAGCACAGGATTGGCGTAGACGGACGCCGCGGCATCCAGCAGGACCTGGCTCGATCCCCAGCCTGAGTTCGAGTAAAGCGTGACGTCCTTGCCGTTTTGGTACTGGTGAATCGAAAGCACGGGATTCGAAAGCGTGCCGCTGACGTTGTAGGGAGCACCGGAAATCCCGGGCCCGATGGCCTGGACGAGCACAGTGCGGGACGTGTTGCCCACGATGAAAAACCCTCCGATGAGGATGTTGTCACCGGTGCCGACAAAAGCCCGCGACGAAATGCTGCTCGCCACGCCGGGCGTGCTCGAGTTGACCACCGAGACCACGGCAGCCGAGCTAGGGGCGCTCGTTCCGCTCCCGTTGACCGCCTCGACGGTGTAGCTGCCGGCGCTCAGAGACGTCGGGTTGCTGATCACGAGCTGGGGCCCGGAGGCCCCGGTGATGACGTCCGTGGTCTGGCTCGACCCGCTGTTGGACACGGGATTTCCGTTGAAAAGCCACTGGTAGGAGGCTGCGTTGGTCCCTGCAGCCGTCAGGACAAGGGTCGAGCCCGCGTTGATTGTCTGGCCGGTCGGCGAGGACGTGATCGTCGGAAGAGGCGGCACCAGGTCCAGGATCGTCACCGAGTACGGCCCGAAAGTCGTTGAAAAGCTCGATGAGATTCCGGTCATCGTCGACTGCTGGACGTCCGCGGCCGCGGAACCCGGGCTTGTTTGGGCCGCGTTGTCCTGCGGAATCCCGTAGGAGTAGACGGTTGCGCTGGACGGGGGAGTGTAGCCGCTGATGGTGAGGTTGCCTGTCCAGGTGTTCGTTGGATCCTTGTTGATCACCATGATCGAAACCGACGAATCCACGTGTTTCGCGGCATACACTGCAATGAGGGCGTTCCCCTGGCTGTCCAGGTCGTTGGTGCTGGTCGCCTGGACGATCGCGTCTCCCCCGCGCGCAAAGTGGCTCAGCATCTTGTGCACGTAATACGCCGGATAGGCTTCGCCGCCCGCATTCATGACCCCAAAATCGCCGTAGATGCGCCAACCGTAGAGCGACGAGCTTAGATTCGCGGGCGTGTCGGTCGTCCCCGTCGTTCGCCCGTTGAACATGTCCCACCAAATCAGGGACTTGAATTCCGTCTGGAGGATGCTCCCGACGCTGTCAGCCATGTACAGCCCGTCGACGACGCTCACGGTCTCTTTTCCCGCATTTGCGCAATTATTGTTCTCCGTGCAGTCAAGTTCAACATTGGCTCCTGCCGCACCGAGGTAGTCATTGATGATGGTGCGCAAGTTGGCGGCCACCAAACTCCAAGGTGTCGTGGTATTCGGGGACGACGCCGACTGGAGGAGGTTCACATCCGTTTCAAAGCCGTACGACTCCGGATACTGGTGGTAAATCACGAAATCCGGGGTGACCCCAAGTTTCCTCATTTCGTCGAGCATGACAACGCCCCAGCCGGCGTGCGCCTGCAGCGTCACCGGGTTGGTGACAACCTCAGTTTGGGCATAGCTGTCCTCGGACGACCCTCCCACAACGGCCCCAAGTTTGATCGTGGGATCGACCGCCTTCATGGCCGTGTAATACGCGGCGTACTGTTTGGCGTACTGCACCGCATCGTGGGCCGGCGTGTTGCCGTCCATCTCCCAACCGGCGCCGTAGCACTCGTTCCCGAGTTCCCAGTGCTTGATCCCAAGTTTCCTCGTGACGTTTGCGTCGGTGAGCCATGCGACCGCCTCGGAAACTGTGCCCGAACCGTAGTTCAGGGTGATGAAGATATTGTTGGGGTCTATGCCCTCGGCCTGGAAGAAAGTGACGAAGTCGGGCCACGTCGTACCGAAGGACGAGTCATTGGCCGGAGGCGCACTCAAGTCCGGGAGCGTCTTGCTGCCGGCAAGTGTGTTCGTCAGCGTCGTGGTCGCCCAATGAAATGTGTCGGAGGTCGATCCACCTGGATACCTGAGCGCCTGGGTCTTCGCCTGCGTGATCATGCCCTGCACCTGGCTGTCGCCGAGCGTCGTGCTCCAGGCATTCCACACGGCGGTGTTCAGGCCAAAGACACGGTTGTCCACGATCACCGGGCTGCCGTTGGCAATCACCGGGGTGCCAACGCTAACGGTCAATGTGGCGGTGTTGGTTGCCGCGGACGCCCTTGCCGCCAAGGCAAAGGTCGCAAGCACCGCGAGGACGGCGGCGCGGACGCAAAGCGTCCGCACCTCATGGGCAACCGAATGGGGAATACGTGGGGTCGGCATAAATTGGGGTGACAAACTGGAACCCAGTTTCCGAAACGATGCAAGAATTCGCTGCACTCTCGGCCAAAGTGGCGGAGAGGGAGGGATTGGCTCGCTTTCGCTCGGGGCTTCGCC
>CAZGOX010000123.1:0-7650 GCA_964527955.1 uncultured Opitutaceae bacterium
ATTCGTGGTCAACGGGATCCCGGTCTTCGCCAAGGGCGCGGACGTGATCCCCTTCGACAGTTTTCCGAACCGGGTGACGCCCGCCATGTACATGCGGATCCTCAAGTCGGCGACGGACGCCAACATGAACATGATCCGAGCCTGGGGCGGCGGCTACTACGAGACCCAGGAGTTTTACGACACCTGCGACGAGCTGGGTCTCATGGTCTGGCAGGAGTTCATGTTCGGAAACGAAATGCAGCCCGGCACCTACCCCTTCAAGCTGAGCGTGGCGGCCGAGGCGCACGACCAGCTGCGCCGGCTTCGCGACCACCCGAGCATCGTCCTTTGGTGCGGTAACAACGAGACAGAGGCGGCCTTCGGCTGGCCCGGCAGGGTGACGGCCGACAACGCCACCTTCCTGCAGATGTGGAAGGATTACATCACGATCTCCAGCGGGATCCTCGGGCAGGCGGTCAAGGAGCTGTCGCCTGAAACCCCCTACTGGCCGAGCTCGCCGAGCTCCGACTACGAGGCGACGAACTCCGACTATGAGGCCGGGGACATCCACGATTGGAGCATCTGGCACGGCAGGCAGGACTTCGCCACCTATGGGGACCACCACTTCCGCTTTGTCTCTGAGTACGGGTTTCAGTCCTTCCCGGAAATGCGCACGGTCGAGTCCTACACCTCGGCGGAGGACAGGAAGGACATCTTCACGCCGGTGATGCTCGCGCATCAGAAGAGCCCGAGCGGAAATGCGCTGATCCACGACTACATGCTCAGGGACTACCCGGAGCCCAAGGATTTCGCATCCTTCCTCTACGCAAGCCAGGTGCTGCAGGCCGAGGGAGTGAAGGTGGCTGCCGAGCACCTGCGGTGCGACCGGCCGCGCTGCATGGGCTCCCTCTTCTGGCAGCTGAACGACTGCTGGCCCGTGGCCTCGTGGGCCAGCATCGACTACTACGGCCGGTGGAAGGCCCTGCAGTACTACGCCCGGCGCTTCTACGCCCCGCTCCTTGTCTCGCCACACGTGAAGGACGGCCGTCTGACCGTCACTGTCGTCTCCGACAAGACCGGGCCGGTCGCGGCCCAGCTGCGGGTCCGCGCAATCGGCTTCGACGGGACGGTCTTCCACGACGAGACGGTGCCCGTTCAGGTGGAAGCGCTCTCCAGCCGGATCATCCTCCAGGCAGGGCTGGACACCCTGCTGCCCGGCGGGGCCGACCCAACCAAGGTGGTCGTCGCCGCGGACCTCGCGGTCGATGGAAAGGTGGTGTCGAGCAACCTGGTCTACCTGCGGCCGACGAGGAAGATCCATCTGCCGGAGGGACATATCTCCGCCGTGGCGGTGCAGGATGGCAGCTCAATCCGGATCCATGTGGTTTCCGGGGTGCTCGCCCGAAGCATCCACCTGTCGTTCGGAAACCTGGATGTGGAACCATCCGACGATTACTTCGACCTGCTGCCCGGGGAGTTCACCGACATCGAGGTGCACGGCTCCGCGACCCTGGACGCCATCCGGAATAACTTGAAGGTTCAGTCGCTCGCGGATGCCTTCTCCCGGTAGCCACCCCCGCTTCCCCCACATGAACACCCCAGACCCCGCCCGCCCAGCAGCCCCCTCCGACCCTTCCGCGCAAGTGCAGACCTACCGGGGCCCCTTCGCCCTGATGACGATCCTGTTCTTCATGTGGGGCTTCATGACCGTGTGGAACGACATCCTTATCCCGCGTTTCAAGGAGGCCTTCACGCTGGACTACTTCCAGGCGATGCTGGTCCAGTTCGCGTTCTTCGGCGCGTACGCGGTCGGGTCGCTCGCGTACTACATCATCTCGATGTTCTGGGGGGACCCGATCAACCGGATCGGCTACAAGAACGGCGTCACGATCGGGCTCCTGATCGCGGCCGGCGGGAGCGCCCTCTTCTACCCCGCGGCGGCTCTGGTCTCGTATCCCTTCTTCCTGGTCGACCTGTTCATCGTCGGCCTCGGCTTCGCGATGCTCCAGATCGCCGCCAACCCCTACGTGACGATCCTCGGGCCGGAGCGGACGGCGTCGAGCCGGCTCAACCTTTCGCAGGCCTTCAATTCGTTTGGGACGACGATCGGCCCCATCATCGGCGGATGGCTGATCTTCACGGTGTTCACACGGCCCAACATGTCCGGGGCCGACGCGGTCAAGGTGCCCTACCTCTGCTTCGCGGTGGTCTTCGGGCTCCTGGCCCTGCTCTTCCGGTTTGCCCACCTGCCCAATTTCGCAAACTCCGAAAATCCCGGCCGCGGGCTGGGAGCGCTCAGGCACCCGCACACGGTCCTCGGCATGGTGGCGATCTTCATGTACGTGGGCGGCGAGGTGACGGTCGGCAGCGCCATCGTGAACTTCCTCGGCACGCCCCGGCTGGGAGCGATCCCCCACGAGGCCGCGAGCCGCTTCCTCGCCTTCTACTGGGGCGGCCTGATGATCGGCCGCTTCATGGGAGCCTTTTCGCTGAGCGACCTCCGGGGCTGGCTCAAGAAGACCCTGACCGTCGTGGTTCCCATCGTGGCCTTCGCGGTCGTGGCGCTCACCTCCACCTTCGCGAACGCCCTGCATTACGGGGTCTTCCTCGTGATCCTCCCGATCGTCTTCCTGCTGGGCTCCGCAAGCCCCCAGCGGATGCTGGCGCTCTTCAGCGCCGTCATCATCGTCCTCCTCGCCACGGGGATGTTGACGGCGGGCGGGACCGCCATGTGGACGATCCTCGCCGTCGGCATGTTCTGCTCGGTCATGTGGTCGAACATCTTCTCGCTCGCGATCGAGGGCCTCGGGCCCCTGAAGAGCCAGGGTTCGTCGCTGCTGGTGATGGCGATCCTCGGCGGCGCGATCCTGCCGCCGCTGCAGGGGGCGGTCGCCGACAACTTCGGGATCCAGAACTCCTTCATCGTTCCCATGGTCGCCTTCGCCTTCATCACCTTCTACGGCATCTACGGCTACCGCGCCGGCCGCAAGGACCTGCCGGCCGCCGCCTGACCCACCCCTCCCATGAAAACCGCCCGGCTCCACCGCCTCTTCAATCCGAAATCCGGGCGCTGCTTCGACGTCGCGATCGACCACGGGTTCTTCAACGAGGGATCCTTCCTCGGCGGGATCGAGGACCTGCCGAAGGCGGTCGCCGTCCTCGCGGCTGCCGGGCCCGACGCGATCCAGCTCACGGTCGGCCAGGCTCCCCATCTCCAGAAACTGCCGGCGCGTCCGCTGCCCGCGCTCGTCCTCAGGCTCGACGTTGCGAACGTCTATGGGTCCGAGCTTCCGCGCACGCTCTTCTCCCGCATGATCGAGGAGCCCGTCGAGCAGGCCGTCCGCCTGGACGCGGCCTGCGTCGTCGTGAACCTTTTCCGAATCCCCGGCCAGCCGGAGGTCGCCGACCAGTGCATCCAGAACATCAACCGGCTGAAGCCCATGTGCTACCGCTATGGGATGCCGCTGATGATCGAGCCCCTCGTCTTCCAGCCCAACGCAAAGGCCGGCGGATACATGGTCGACGGCGACCCGGCGAAGATCATCCCGCTCGTCCGGCAGGCCGTCGAGCTCGGGGCCGACATCATCAAGGCCGATCCCACCGACGACGTCTCGGTCTACCACAAGGTGATCGAGACCGCAGGGGGCATCCCGGTGCTCGTCCGCGGCGGAAGCAGGGCGCCGGAGTTCGACATCCTCTCCCGCACGGCAGCCCTCCTCGCGCAGGGCGCCTCCGGGATCGTATACGGCCGCAACATCATCCAGCACCCGCACCCGGCGAAGATCACCCGCGCCCTGATGGCGGTCGTGCATGACGGAGCGACCCCGGCCGACGCCCTGGCGTTCCTGAAATGAGCCAGACGGCACCGTCCGCGCCCGCTCCCGTCCGCGTCGCCGTGATCGGCGCCGGGCTCATGGGCCGCGAGGTAGCGAGCGCCTTCGGGCGCTGGTTCGCTCTCCTCGACTGCCCCGTCCGGCCGGAACTGGTCGCGGTCTGCGACACCCGCGCCGCGGCGCTCGAGTGGTTCCGCCAGGTTCCCACCGTCAGCTTCTTCGACGGGGACCACCACGCCCTCCTCGCCCGCCCCGGGATCGACGTCGTGTACGTGGCCGTGCCGCACCACCTGCACGAGTCGATCTACCTCGACGTCCTCCGCTCGGGGAAGGACCTGTTCGCCGAGAAGCCCTTCGGGATCGACCTCGGGGCCGCCCGGCGCGTGCGCGACGAGGCCGCCCGGCTCGGCCGGTTCGTGCGGGTGTCCTCGGAATTCCCGTTCCTGCCGGGGGCCCAGCGCGCCTTCCAGCTCGCCGCCTCGGGCTCCCTCGGGCGGATCCTCGAGGTCCGCTCCGCGTTCCTGCACTCGAGCGACCTCGATCCCGCCAAGCCCATCAACTGGAAGCGCCAGACCCAGTACTGCGGCGAGGCCGGCGTCATGAACGACCTGGGCCTCCACGTCGCGCATGTCCCCCTGAGGCTCGGATGGAAGCCCGTCGCGGTCCATGCCCATCTGCAGAAGATCTACGCGACGCGGCCCGACGGCAAGGGAGGGTCCGCCCCCTGCGACACCTGGGACAACGCCGCGCTGCACACGACCATCGAACTCGGGGGCTGCCCCGTGCCGATGGCGCTCGAAATGAAGCGTATGGCCCCGGGCGAAACGAACACCTGGCTCTTCGAGGTCCTTGGCACGGACCGGGGGGTGAGGTTTTCGACCAAGGAACCCAAGACCCTGTGGACCTACCGGAGGGACAAGGAGCAGGTCTGGGAAAAGACCGACCTCGGGTTCGGGACGCCCTTCAAGGCCATCACCGGCTCGATCTTCGAGCCGGGCTTCCCCGACATCCTGATGCAGATGTGGGCCGCCTATCTCGCCGAGCGCGCCGGCCTGCTCGGGGCGCGGTTCGGCTGCGCGACGCCCGACGAGGCGGTTTCTCAGCACGAGATCTGGGCCGCCGCTCTCGCCAGCCAGCGCGACCAGTCGGTCGTCCGGATTTAGGACCCGCGCGGGCCATGATCGAAGCCCTGAGGTCGCACTTCAGCCCGCAGGATGTCCTCACCGAACCCGAGGACGTGATCCCGTACTCCTTTGACGGGACTGCCGGCCTGAGGCAAACGCCCCTCGTCGTCGTCTTCGCGCGGACAGCGGGGGACGTGTCGCTGGTCCTCAAGCTCGCCCGGGAGCACCGGGTTCCGGTCGTCACCCGGGGCAGCGGCACAGGGCTTTCCGGCGGAAGCGTGCCGGTGCCCGGCTGCGTGGTCCTTTGCCTCACCCGGATGGACCGGGTGCTCAGCCTCGACGAGGCCAACCTGACGATCCGCGCCCAGGCCGGCGTCGTGACCCAGACCATTTGCGACACCGTCGAGGCGGCGGGCCTCTTCTATCCGCCGGACCCGGGATCGCTGAAGGTTTCGACGATCGGAGGAAACGTCGCCGAGAATTCCGGCGGCCTGCGGGGGCTGAAGTACGGCGTCACCCGCGACTACGTGCTCGGCATGGAGGTGGTGCTTGCAGACGGCACGGTCTGCTGGCTCGGCGGACGGTGCGTGAAGGACGTGGCGGGTTACAACCTGCGCGACCTTTTCATCGGCAGCGAGGGCACGCTGGGCGTCATCACCGAGGTGCTGCTCAAGCTCCTGCCCAGGCCCGCGGCTCGCCAGACGCTCCTCGCCACGTTTTCGGCCCTCGACACCGCGGCGCAGACCGTGTCCGCGATCATCGCGGCGAAGATCATCCCGTGCACCCTGGAATTCCTCGACAGGAAGACGATCGAGTGCGTCGAGGCCTTCGCGAAGGTGGGGCTCCCGGGCGACGCCGAGGCGATCCTCCTGATCGAGACCGACGGCCACCCGGCAGCCGTCGCCGACGAGGCCTCGAGGATCGAGGAGCTGTGCCGTGCGGGAGGGGCAACCTCGGTAAGGCGCGCCCGCGACGCCGAGGAGGCCGCCCGGCTCGCCACGGCCCGGCGGAGCGCGTTTTCGGCGCTGGCCCGGCTGCGCCCCACGACAATCCTCGAGGACGTGACCGTCCCCCGGAGCGAACTTGCCGGCATGATCCGCGACGTCGGGGCGGCGGCCGCCGCGCACCAGGTCCAGATCGCGACCTTCGGCCACTTTGGGGACGGGAACCTGCACCCGACGATCCTCACCGACGAGCGCGACGCGGAAGAGATGGTCCGCGTGGAGGCGGCCCTGGCGCAGATCGTGGAGGCCGCCCTTGCGCGCGGCGGGACGATCACGGGCGAGCACGGCGTGGGGCTCGCCAAGAGGAAGTTTCTCAGGAGGCAGCTCGGCGAGGGCTCGTACGGACTCCTTCGCACGATCAAGCGGGCGCTCGACCCCGAGGGCCTGCTCAACCCCGGCAAGATCTTCGAGTGAAGACCCTGGGCGAGCTCGACTACTCGGTGCTGCAGCAGTGCATGCACTGCGGCATGTGCCTGCCGACCTGCCCGACCTACGCAGAGACCAAGGCCGAGCGGAATTCCCCGAGGGGGCGGATCGCACTCATGCGCGCCGTGGCCGATGGTGAACTGGCCCTGTCGAAGGCGTTCGCGCAGGAGATGTACTACTGCCTGGGGTGCCTCGCCTGCGTGTCGGCCTGCCCAGCCGGCGTCGACTACGCTGAACTGTTCGAGACGGCCCGCGCCCAGGTCGAACAGGAGCGCGTGCTGGCTTCGCCGAGGCGGGACTTCATCCGCTGGATCTGCCTCAGGGTGGTGTTCACGCGGCCGCGGCTGCTCCGCGTTGCCGGCCGGCTGGTCTGGTTCTGGCAGGCCAGCGGACTTCAGTCTGTTTTCCGAAAATGCGGCCTCACCCGGCTGCTGCCGGCCAGCCTGCGCAACCTGGAGCCCCAGACGCCGGCCATCAGGCCGAGGTTTTCGAACCAATTGATCGATGAAGTGGAGCGGCCGGCGAATCCCGAAGGAATCCGGTTCCGCGTGGCGGTGCTCACCGGGTGCGTGCAGGACCTCGCCTTCCCGGAAATCAACCGCGCGACGGTCGACGTCCTCCTTGAGAACGGCTGCGAGGTGCACACGCCCCCGGTCCAGCCGTGCTGCGGCTCCCTCCACGCGCACAACGGCGATATCGGGAGCGCGCGGGCCCTTGCGCGGCGCCAGCTCGACCTCATCGACCCCCGCGCGTTTGACGCGATCCTTTCCAACGCCGGCGGGTGCGGGCTTCACCTGCGCCACTACGACCGCCTGCTGGGGGATGACCCGGCGTACGCGCCGCGCGCCGCCGAATGGTCGCGCAAGGTGCGCGACATCCACGAGTGGCTTGCCGAGATCGGATTCCGCGCGCCCAGGGGCGGACCGGCCGGCGGAAGCGTGACCTACCACGAATCCTGCCACCTCTGCCACGGGCAGAAGGTCAGCGCGCAGCCCCGCTCCGTCCTCCGGTCCCTGCCGGGCGTCGAGCTCCGCGAATGCGCCGAATCCTCCTGGTGCTGCGGGAGCGCCGGCATCTACAACATCACCCACCCCTCGACCTCCGCCTCGCTGCTCGCGCGCAAGCTGGGACACGTGGCCGCAACCGGAGCGCAGACAGTCGCGACCGCCAACCCGGGGTGCCAGCTCCAGCTCGAGAACGGGCTCCGCTCGCGCGGAGGCCCGGCCGTCCGCGTGGCCCACCCGGTCGTACTCCTGGCGGAGGCGTACCGGGCGGAGAGGGACG
>CAZGOX010000124.1:0-7604 GCA_964527955.1 uncultured Opitutaceae bacterium
TGCCGTCCCGGGCATGGGGACGCGGCGTGACCTGGCCGAGCCTGGCCGATTCAACCGCACTCCTTTCCGCCCCGGGTCGATCCTGACACCGGGGTTTTTCATTTTATGAGCACTAACACACCCCTCAAAATCTACGACACCACGCTCCGCGACGGCACGCAGGGCGAGGGGATCAGTTTTTCCGTGACGGACAAGCTGCTCATCGCGCAGCGCCTCGACCAGTTCGGCGTGGACTACATCGAGGGGGGATTTCCCGGGTCGAACCCGCGGGACATCGCCTTCTTCGCGCAGGCGAAGGAACTCAATCTCAAGCACGCCCGCCTCGCCGCCTTCGGCGCCACCCGGCGCGCAGGAGGCAGGGCGGCCGACGATCCGCAGCTCAGGTCGCTCCTGGAGAGCGGCGTGCCGGTCCTCACACTGGTCGGCAAGACATGGCTCCTCCACGTGAGGGAGATCCTGCGGACGACGCCCGAGGAAAACCTGGCCATGATCGAGGACTCGATCCGCTTCCTTGTCTCCGAGGGGCGGGAGGTGGTGTACGATGCCGAGCACTTCTTCGACGGCTACACCGACGACCCCGACTACGCCCTGAGGACGCTCGAGGCGGCTGCACGCGGCGGCGCAAGCAACCTGAGCCTTTGCGAGACCAACGGCGGCAAGCTGGTCCGGGAGGTCGCCGCGATCACCGGGGCGGTCGTGGCCCGCTTTGGCGGGGGCAGGGTCGGGATCCACTGCCACAACGACAGCGGTCTCGGCGTGGCGGTCACGCTTGCCGGGGTCGAGGCTGGGGCGGGGCTGGTGCAGGGCACCATGAACGGCTATGGCGAGCGCGTCGGAAACGCGAACCTGACGACCATCCTTCCCAATCTATTCCTCAAGATGAGGAGGACGGCCTCGTGTGCGGCAAACCTCGACCAGCTGCGCGACCTTTCGCTCTTCTTCGACGAACTTGCCAACCTCCGCCCCGACCCGAAGGCCCCGTTCGTCGGGAAGTCATCCTTCGCCCACAAGGGTGGCCTGCACGCAAACGCCGCCCAGAAGGTCGCCCGCAGTTACGAGCACATCGACCCGTCGCGCGTCGGAAACCAGTCCCGGTTCCTCGTCTCCGACATGGCCGGGCGGAGCAGCCTGGCCGTGAAGGCGCGGGAGCTGGGCATGGATCTCGACGAGAAAAATCCCGAGATGAAGGGGCTGATCGAGGAGCTCAAGGACCGGGAGTACCGCGGCTACGAGTACGAGGCGGCCGACGCATCGTTCAAGCTGCTGGTCGCGAACCGGCTCGGGAAGCGCCGGTCGTTCTTCGATGTCGTGGGGTACCGCGTCATCATGGAGCGGCACGGCGACGAGCTTTGGGCCGAGGCCACCGTCAAGGTCACGGTGGACGGCCGGACCATCCACACGGTCGCCGAGTCGAAGGGGCCGATCGGGGCCCTGGATTCGGCGCTGCGCCGCGCCCTGGAAGGGACCTACCCGAGCCTGGGAAAAATGACGCTGCGCGACTACAAGGTGCGCATCCTCGACAGCAGCCAGGGAGCCGGGGCGCGGACCCGGGTGCTCATCGAGAGCGGCAACGGGCAGTCGATCTGGGGCACCGTCGGCGTGAGCGACAACGTAATCGACGCAAGCTGGGAGGCGCTCCGGGACGCCGTCGAGTACATGCTGACGCTTACAAAAGCGGAGCCAGCAGCCGGCTGATGTCCTCGGCGACGTTGCCGAAGACCTTTCTCCTTGGGTTCGGGTCGACCATGGGCTCGACGCAGTCGGCCATGAGTGCGTCCGCCCAGGCGGAAATTGCGGCCACGTCCCGCATGGAGTGGGCGAGAACGCCGACCTCAAAGTTCACGAACAGGCTGCGCACGTCGAAATTCGGGGAGCCGAAGAGCGCAATCTGGTCGTCCACGATGATCGCCTTTGCGTGAAGCATGCCCGGCGTGTAGAAGAGCAGGCGTCCGCCGGCCCGGCGGAGCTCGCCCAGGTACTGGCGGCGGGCGAAATCGGCGATCCGGTGATTCGAGCGCGCGGGCACGACGACGGTCACCTCGCGTCCGGCCCGGGCCTTGACGATGAGGGAGCGCAGGAGAACGTCGTCGGGAATGAAGTAGGGAGTGACGATCCGGATGCTCTTTTCGGCCTCCAGGATCATCCCGACAATCCCTTCGTACAGGGGGTCGCCCGGGACGTCGGGGCCGCTCGCGACGACCTGCAGCTCGCCTTCGCCGCAGGGCTTGACCGGCTGCCCGGCGAACTCGGCGTGCAAGACCCCCGGATCCTGCCGGGTGGCAAAGCACCAGTCGGCGATGAACACCTCGTTCAGGAGCGCCGCGGCCGGGCCCTCGATCGCGGCGCCTAGATCGCGCCAGCGCTTTGGGTACGGGTCCGGCCCCATGTACTCCCGGGCCAGGTTGCGGCCCCCCATGATCGCCCTTGCGTGGTCGAAGACCGCGATCTTGCGGTGGTTCCTCAGGTTGGCCGAGCCCCGCGATGTGAACGGAACGACCGGCATGAACCTGCCGACCTCGCCACCTGCGGCCCGGATCGGCTCCACGAACCGGCCCCGGGACGTGAGGCAGCCGACGGCGTCCAGGAGCAGGCGCACCTTCACTCCCTCCCGCGCCCGCCCGGCCAGCAGGCTCACGAGCCTGCGGCCCGTGTCATCCCGGCTGAGGATGAAGGTGGTGATGTGGATGCAGTCCCGCGCCCCGCGGATCTGCTCCTCAAGCGCGGCAAATTCCTCCTCGCCCGTGGCGAGGAGGCGGACGCTGTTGCCCGAGACGGGCGGAAGGCCCCCGGCGGCCACGACGGCGGTCGCTATCGGCCGCCACGACTGCTTGTCGCTCGACCCCGGGATCCTGTCCGGCAGGGAGGAAAGCACCCTGGATTTCTCCTTGGCGATGCGCCGCAGCTTCCGGCCGCCGATCAGCAGGTACAGGGGCACTCCGACGTAGGGGAGGAGCACGATCACCAGGAGCCAGGCAAAGGTGTTCGCGGGAGCCCGTTTCTCACTCATCAGCCGCGCGACCAGCGAAAAGGCGAGAAGGAAGCCGGCGATCGCAAAGAGGTGGGCGGGGATGCCTCCGGCCGGGAAGAGGTCTCGAAGTTTGTGCGCGATTGCGAGCATCGGGGCGGGCGGCGTCCGGCAGTGAACAGGCCCCGCGCCCAGCTGGCAAGGTCGACACGGGTCCGCCCTTCAGGCTGACTCGGCCGTCAAAAAGGGCTTGAATACCACAGCGTCGCCCGGTTCTGTGACCGTTCGCCTTTTGGTGGGTTACTCAAGTGGCCAACGAGGGCAGACTGTAAATCTGCTGGCTAACGCCTTCGATGGTTCGAATCCATCACCCACCAATCCTTCGCATGACCGCCAATCCACACTGTTACGCCTGCATCATGGCCGGGGGAGGGGGCGAGCGATTCTGGCCGATGAGTCGGGCCAAGACGCCCAAGCACCTGCTCAAGCTGATCTCGGAGCGCACCCTGCTTGAGGAGACCGTGCGGCGGCTCAAGGGAGTGGTGCGGCCCGCGAACATCTTTGTTCTCACCAACGAGAGCCAGATGAAGGGCGTTCGATCGGCCCTTCCATTTCTTCCTGCAGCTCAGATTGTTGCCGAACCGGAGCGGCGGGACACGGCCGCGGCGGCCGCCCTCGCGACCGCGCTCGCCAGGGCGCGGGACCCCAAGGCCGTGGTCGCCCTACTTCCCGCGGACCACGTCATCCGGAACCAGCGCGTCTTCGCGGCCCAGCTGGCCGCCGGCTTTGCCTGGGCCGCGGACAACCCGGCGCTCCTGACCATCGCCGTCAAGCCGACCGATCCCGACCCGAGTTTCGGCTACCTCGAGCTCGGCGCGAGGATTCCGGGACGGAATGCCGGAGGAGTTTTCCGCCGCGTGAAACGGTTTGTCGAGAAGCCCGACATCGCGACTGCCAGGAGGTACCTGAAGACGGGCCGGTACGCGTGGAATGCAGGCATGTTCGTGTGGAGCGCGGAGGTTTTCCTGGCCGAGGCGGAGCGAAGCGCTCCCGGGCTGGCCGCATTCATACGCGGGTTTCCCTCCGGCAATCCGAAGACCTACCTTCAGACCCGTTTCCCGTCGCTGCCCAAGCTCTCGGTGGACTACGCCATCATGGAAAAGGCCGCCCGCGTTGCCACGTTGATGGCGGAATTCGACTGGGACGATGTCGGCCTTTGGACCGCGCTTCCGCCCCACCTTGCGGTCGATGTCGCGGGGAACGCCGTCCGCGGCCCCGTCGTCGTGGTCGAGTCCACGGGAAACATTGCGGTGAGCAATGGGCGGGTCATCGCGCTCTGCGGCGTCCACGACCTTGTTGTCGTGGAAACCCCGGACGCGATCCTGGTGTGCCACCGGGACGCCGTCCAGGCGATCAAGAGGCTGCATCCGCAGCTGCCCAAGGAAGTCCTGTGAGGGCGGCGGCGTTGGCTGTCCTTCTTCTGCTGGCTGCCGGTTGTGCAAAAAGGGAGGAGGCGGTGGCGGTCGCGACGAGCGAGGGAACCCTTCTCATCGGCAACGGTGGAGACCCTCCCGACCTTGATCCGCAGCTGGCCCAGGGCTCCCCGGAGGCCCACATCATTGATTTCCTGTTCGAAGGACTGGTCGACTTGGATCCATCCGACCTGCAACCGGTGCCTGGCGTCGCCAAGGATTGGGAGATTTCGCCGGACGGCCTGGTCTACACGTTTCACCTGCGCCCGGACGCTAGGTGGTCCGACGGGAAGCCCGTCACGGCCGAGGACTTCCATCGTTCGTTCCAGCGGATCCTGTCGCCTGCCTTTGCCTCCGAGATCGCGGACCAGCTCTACATCTATGTGGCGGGCGCCGAGGACTACTTCAAGGGGCGCCAGACGGACTTTTCCAGGGTGGGGTTTCAGGTGGTCGATCCCTTGACGCTCCGGATCACCCTGGTGCATCGCTCTCCCTATTTCCTCCAAATCCTCAGCGAGAGGCAGGCCTTTCCCGTGCCGATCGACGTCATCAAGGAGTTCGGCGACGTCCTGCGCAGGGGATCCAAATGGACCCTGCCTGGGAACATGGTCGGCAACGGCCCCTATGTGCTCCGCGAGTGGAGGCCGAACCAGTATGTGGAGATTGCCCGGAGCCCAACCTTCTGGGGCCGGGACGGGATCAAGCTCAAGGCCGTCCGGTACTTCCCGATCGAGGAGCCGGTGGCGGAGGAGGAGGCGTTCCGATCGGGGCAGCTGCACCTGACCTCAACCCTCCCGGCCGACCGGATCGGCGTGTACAAGGGCGAAAGCTCCCCGCTTCTGCGGATCGTGCCATTCTCGGCGATCTACTATTACATGTTCAACACGCTCCGGCCGCCATTCAATGATGCGCGGGTCCGGCGGGCCCTCGCGATGGCGTTGGACCGGGAGCGAATCGTGGAGGATGTGAGCCGCGGAGGGGAGACCCCTGCCTACTCGCTGACCCGGGACGGCATGGGCGGATTCACCTCCGAGGCAAGGATTCCCCGCGACGCGGCGGCGGCCCGGAGGCTGCTTGCTGACGCCGGATACCCGGGCGGGCGGGGTTTCCCCAAGGTCACGCTGCTCTACAACACCGCGGAAAACCATCGTGCCATAGCCGAGGCAATCCAGCAGATCTGGCGGAGGGAGCTGAACATCGACATCGACCTCTACAACCAGGAGTGGAAGGTCTACCTGGACAGCATGCACATGAGGAGCTTCCAGGTCTGCCGGGCTGCGCTCGTCATCGACCCCTACGATCCGTACCAGTATCTGCGGGCATTCGAGGGGAATTCCGGGTTCAACGACTCCGGCTGGTCGAATCCCGAATACGACCGTCTCCTGGAGGAGGGGATCGCGCTGCCGGACAAGGCTATGCGCTTTGAACACTACCAGAAAGCGGAGGCCATCTTTCTGCGCGACATGCCGGTCATCCCCATCTATTTCTACACCCACCACTACGTGATCCGGCCGGAAGTCCGGAACTGGTCGGACAACCTCACCGACTTTCTGCCGCTAGGCCAGGCATGGTTGCAGAATTGACAGGCTCCTCAAAGGCTGCGGTTACCTAGCCAGCCCATGAACATCATCCGATGCGAGGCCGGGCGGCATTCCGAGGCGATCCGCGCGATCTTCAACGAGGCAATCCTAAACACAACGGCAAGCTGGGCCTACGAACCCAAGACGCCCGAGTCGATGGCCGCCTGGTTTGCCGTGAAGTCCGCGGAGGGCTTTCCCGTACTCGGCGCCGAAGCTGATGACGGAGCGTTCCTGGGATTTGCCACCTACGGAACCTTCCGGGAGCACGCCGGCTACAAGTACACGGTCGAGCACTCGATCTATGTCGACCTGAGGCACCGTGGAAAGGGTGTGGGGAAGGCTCTGCTCCGCGAGCTGATCGCGGCCGCGGTCGCACAGGAAGTGCACACGATCATCGGGGCCATCGACGCGACCAATCCCGCCAGCATCGCCCTGCACAGGAGCTTCGGGTTTGTCCACTGCGCTAGCATCAAGCAGGCCGGATTCAAGTTCGGGCGGTGGCTCGACGTTGAATTCTACCAGCTGATTCTTGAGACGCCGGCAAAGCCCACCGACAGGTAGTCAGCGCAGGAACAGCCCCATGAGCAGGATGTCGTCGTACGTCCCGTCGACGAGGCGGCCGCGGAGCTTCTTGCCCTCGACGACGAAGCCCGCGGACTCATAGAGCGCGACGGCCGCCTGGTTCGTCGAGTAGACCGAGAGTTCGATCTTTTCCAGGCCCCTCCGCCTGGCCTTTTCGATCACGGCCTCCATGAGGCGCCGGCCGATGCCCCGGCCCCGGAAGGCCTTCGCGACGGCCATGCCCATGCGGGCGACGTGGGCCATTCCCGCCGAGGCCTCCCCAGGAATGGCATCGCACCAGCCGACGACGGCGCCGTCGACGACGGCTACGAAATGCGGATTGTCGCGCGCAAGGTTTTGGTCAACGAACTTCTGCGAGGCCTTCATCGGCGGGGCCGCCAAGCCGGCCAGGAAGCGGCGCTCCTTGCAGACGGCATCGAGCGCCACTCGGTACGAAGGGGCGTCCTCGCTGCGGATCTCGCGGATATTGATGTCCATGGATGGTATAGTGAAGTCTTTCGGGCGAGCCTTGGCCGAACAACAGCATTTTGCGGCAGTGACTCAGTTCAAATGGAGACGAGGTAGGGACGCGCGGCCCGCGCGTCCGGGCCTTCGAATGGGCCTGATGTTTGCCCGGACGGGCGGGCCGCCCGTCCCTACCTTGGAACGCACTCGATGCTCTTTTTGGTCGAAATGCATTGCTGACCATTTTGCTCGAAAGTGTCCCCCGGACGGGGGACGCTGGCATCTGTGTTTCCCGAGCGACAACAGGGTCCCGCAAATCTCCAGGCATCCACCGGCCCGGAGCCAATGACGGTCGACGGATCTGAGCATTTTCTCGCGATCGTGCTGCCATCGCGCGAGCACCCGAGGTACGCGGATGCGGTCGAGCTTGTGAAGGATGGCGGATTTATCCTGGAGCCTTCGAACCGCAAGTGGTGGCTGAGGGTCCGCCACAAGACGTTGTCGTTCCTGGCCCGGAACGGGAGGCGACTGCGCGAGGTCTTCGGCGCGCGCTTCACCCAA
>CAZGOX010000125.1:0-7457 GCA_964527955.1 uncultured Opitutaceae bacterium
GGGCCCTCGCCAAGGACGAGGTGTTCCTCGAGGTGAAGGACGAGGTCAGCCCCGGGGTGTTCAAGACGCTGGACAACTTCGTCTGCGTCATCATGCCGGTCCGGCTCAGCTGACCGGATCCGAACACCGACCGGGATCGGGTGTCAGATGAGTTAGCACCCTGTTAGATGGAGTCCCCCTACCTTCTTGTCGCGGCGTACCTGGTCACTTCCGTGATCCTGGTGCAGCTCAACCAGCGGATTGCCTCGCCGGTGCTCTCGATCGTGGACCGGTGGCTTCGCTGGATCGTCTTTTCCCTTGGGGCGGCGCAGATGTGCCGCGAGTTCGAATGGCTGGACCGGCCCTTCTGGGTGCTGGCGGTGGCGTTCTTCCTCCTCTGGTTCCTCGCGGGAACGCTGTACAACTGGGTGGCGATCTCCGCCCTCAGCGTGAGCCCGCTTCCCTTCTTTCCCAAGTACACGCTGAACCGCAGCGGGGCCGAGTGGCCGATCCAGCCCAGGTTCCTGAGGGCGCGCGATTGGATGCGGGCGCAGGGATTCCACCAGGCCCAGGCCCTGAGGGCGGAAATCGGGGGCGGGATCCACCTGAGGGTCTCAGTCTACGAGAACGCGGCGGCCACAGTCCGGCTGCAGGTCACCTTCTTCCCGCAGGCGGCGGGAGCGATTGCAGTCTGCTACGCATTCACCTCGGTGACGATCGACGGCTCGCGGTACGTGACGGACAATGTCTACATCCCCTTTGCGGGATTCTTCCCGGAGACCTGGTATGTCGACCGCCGGCCGCGCTGCCGGTCCCTGTCCAGGCTGTACAACCGCCACCTGGCCCGCCTGGAGGCGCTGGGCGCCCGGGTGGAGCCGTTCCCCGTGGAGCCGCTCGCCGACTTGAACGCCGTGCACCAGGAGCTTGACCGGCTGAACACCGAGCTGGGCTTCCTGCACCCGTACCACAAGCGCGAGGACCTGGGAAAGATCACCCACGAGGGCAGGTATCGCGTTTGGAAGGAAATCTGGACCCTCAACTACCTGGGCCGGAGCGCCCGGTACTGAAAGTGCGCACGACGACCCAGGGCCGGCGGCTCGCGGCGCTCGCGCTTCTCCTTTCGTCGGTCGCGCGCGCGGCGCTCCCGCTCCTCGAGCAGCCATCGACCCCCTATGACCTCGCGGTTTCAGGCGAGCTTTCCGGCGTTTCGCATGGGGGGGTCCGGTACGTTCGCTGGTCCGACCTGCGCTCCCTGCCGACGACCATGCTGCGCATGGACGGCGAGTTCATCCCGGGCGGGCAGGAAGTGACCGTGGTCTTCCTGGGCGACCTGTGGAAGGCGCTGCCCGTTTCGCCCGCGGCCGATTGCATGCTCGCCACCTGTGTCGACCGGTACGCATCGGTGTTCACGTCGGCCTTCATCGGGCGCTACCGGCCGTTTCTCGTGCTCGAGATCAACGGCGCGGGTCCCGACAAGTGGCCCCCGAAGGGGCTCGACTACAATCCCGGCCCGTACGCGATCGCGGTCTCGGATCGGATTGCGCCGGCGGCCCCGGGGTACCTCGACCTTTCGCACAAGAAACCGTGGGGCGTGTCCGGGATCGAGTTCGCGGAATACTCGAGCCGCTTCGCGGACGCCTACCGGGGCAGCTGGGCCGCACTTTCAGAGAGGGCGGCGGCCGGCCGCGAGATTTGGATCAATGCCTGCGACTCCTGCCACCTCGGCCCCGGCAGGATCTTCTCCGGCAACCAGAGCCGCCAGGCATTCGCGATCCTCTCGGCCATAGCGCGGGGAGACCCGGCGCTCTTCCGGAAGTACGTGCGCGATCCGAAGTCGGTCATCTCGACGGCCAAGATGGAGCCGCACCCGCACTACTCCGACGCCCAGCTCGACTCCGTCATCGCCTTTGTCGAAGCGGAGCAGAGGTAGGGACGGGCGGCTCGCCCGTCCGGGAATTCTTGCAGGCCCATACGGAGCCCCTCGGTCCGTCTTGAATATGTCCAATTCGTCCGGGGTCTTTGAATGACCCTAGGGCAGGCCCGGACGCCCGGGCCGGGCGTCCCTACCTCGAGACAGCCTCCTTGACCAGCTCTGCGATGCCGGGGGGCAGGTCGAGCCCGAGGGCAAACGCGCGGGCGGGGTCGCTCATCTTCCGCCAGGTCTTGGCGATGATGTCGACAAACTTGTCGCGCGGGTAGGCGGAGTGACGGGCCGCGAAGGCGCCGATCTCGTTCTCCAGGAATACGAGGCACGCCGCGTCCTCGAGCGCCTGCGTGCCTGCGTTGGTCTTCAGCCCGGCCTTTGACACCCAGGCCGCAGCGTCGTCCGACTCCCCGGCCGGCACGCCGGCGGAGAGCAGGAGTTCGCGGGCGCGCCCAGCTTGCCTCACATAGAGCGATCGACGCCAGGCAAGGTAGCCCGCCTTGCCCTCCGGATACGAAGCCCGCGGGACGCTCCACCGTTCGAGGTGCTGGCATCGCGCCGCAAGCCGCAGCAGGGGCGGGGCATCCGGCAGGATCCTGGAAACCCAGGATTCCATCCGGTCGGCATACTCCAGCTCCGCAGCCCGTCCGTCGGGCGCCCGGTTCGGATCCGCCGCGTGCGCGGCGTCGATCAACTCGCGTGCGCGATCGTAGGCGTTCACCTCAGTGGACTTGCTCGTCCAGCAGGGCGAAGAGCTCCGCCTCCTGGATCCGCCTCTGCCGCATGGAGTCGCGCTCCCGCAGGGTGAAGGAGCCGTCCTTCTCGATGGTCTCGAAGTCGATCGTCACGCACCAAGGGGTGCCGATCTCGTCCTGGCGGCGATAGCGGCGACCGATGGCGCCGCCCTCGTCATAGAACACGGCGTACTTCCGCTTGAGCCGCCGGTACAGTTCGGTCGCGCGGGCCACGAGCTCGGGCTTGTTCTTCAGCAGGGGCAGCACGGCCACCTTCACCGGGGCGATGCGGGGGCTGAGCCGCAGGACCGTGCGCTTTTCCACGTTGCCCATCTCGTCCGTCACGTCCTCCTCGGCGTAGCCGGCGCACAGCGCGGCCAGGAAGATCCGGTCCACGCCCACCGCGGGCTCGATCACATGCGGTACGACCTTGGACTTCGTCGCCTCGTCAAAGATCTCCTGCGGCCGGCCGGAAAACTTGGCATGCTGCTTCAGGTCGTAGTCGCTCCTCGCGGCGATGCCCCACAGCTCCTGCACCCCGAAGGGATACTCGAACATGATGTCGACCGTCCTGCGGGAGTAGAACGCCAGCTTCTCCTTCGCGTGCTCGAAGAGGCTGATCCTGTCCGCGGGCAGCCCGATTGAGGCGAGCCAGTCCCGGCACCATGTGAGCCATTCCTCATGGCAGGCCAGCCAGTCGGCGTCCGGATGGATGAAGTACTCCATCTCCATCTGCTCGAACTCGCGGGAGCGGAAGATGAAGTTTCTCGGCGTGATCTCGTTGCGGAACGAGCGGCCGATCTGCGCGATGCCGAAGGGCAGCTTCACGCGGCCGGTGTCCACCACGTTCTTGAAGTCCACGAACATGCCCTGGGCGGTCTCAGGCCTAAGGTAGGCGACCGAGGACGCATCGCGCAGCGCGCCGACATGCGTCTCGAACATCATGTTGAAGGCCCGCGGGGGCGTCAGGCTCCCCGGCTCGCCGGTTGCGGGGGAAGGAATCAGCTCTATCTCAGCCGCCGCCGCCTCGGTCATGTCGTGCGGCTGCACCGCCTCCAGCTTTCCCTGGATGGCCTTCTTGCGTTTGAAGGCCTCCGCCCGTTCCTGCAGGTCGGCCTGGGTGCGGTCGCTTTCCAGGGCGCTGACGTAGCCGACGGTCTGGCCGTCGACAACGACCCGCGAGAAAAAGACCTGGTCCGCCCGGAAGCGCTGCTTGGACACCTTGCAGTCGACCAGAGGGTCGGTGAAGCCGGCCACGTGCCCCGAGGCCTCCCAGACCTTCGGGTGCATGATGATCGAGCTCTCGATCCCCACGATGTCGTCGCGGCGCCGCACCATGTCGTTCCACCAGCAGTCGCGGATGTTCTTCTTCAACTCCGCGCCGAGGGGACCGTAGTCGAAAAACCCGGCTTGGCCGCCGTAGATCTCGGACGAGGAAAACACGAAGCCGCGGCGCTTGCAGAGCGCGACGATGGATTCCATCAGGTTGGCGGGGTCGGGCATAAGGGACGATGGCTAATGAAGAAGAAGCGGCCGGTCAATTCCGCCCTTGCACGGCGGCTGGGAACCCGTCCCCTATTGGGGGATGAAGGTTTCGTTTACCCCGAAGGAATATTCCCGCATCCTTGAACTGGCCTGGCTCGGGCTCTGGGTGGCGGGTGCGCGCCCCGACGATCCTGCGACCACGCCCGAGCGATACCGCGACGCCAGCCAGAAGCTTTTCGGGATCGCGGAGGATTTCGGCTGCGCCGAGTTCGTCGCGGCCGCCTCCGACGCCACCCTGCTTCCCTCGAGGAAGCTGTCGGAGGGACCCGCCCGCGAGAAACTCGACCAGTTCCTGGACGACACGTTCTGGGCGGAGCTCGTGCAGCGCCTTGCGGAACGCGACCTCCGCGCGGAACTGGGAGCGACGAAGCTCAGCGACGACCTGGACGAGCACGAGACCGCACGGCTTCACGAGATGGAGGACAACTACTGGCGGGAATTCGAGAAGCGCGGAGTCGACGACGTGGTCGTGCTGCGCGCAGGCCGGGGCTGATTGCGGAGAATACGCACCGAGGCCCGGTACGTAGTATCCACTTTTGCCGGGGCGCGGGCGCGCCAGTGCATTGGGCGCAGCAAACCCAATGTATTTGATGCCATGCAAAAACTAAGCGACCAGATCACCGTCCGCCTGGCCCCGGAGCTTCGGGCGGCGATCCATGAAATCGAGAGCCGGCACCGGATCGGCGCGGCGGAATTCGTCCGCGGCCTCGTGGAGGCGGGTGTGAGCCTCTACCGCGAGCAAGGGTACTTCAGTTTTCCCGTCGAGGTGATCCCAGACAAGCGACGCGCCAAGGTCGTGGCTGTCTCGAGAAGCGCCTAGCGCATCAGGGCCAGCAGCTCGTCGCCCGTTGCCGAACCCGAAACGGTCAGGCGCTGCATCAGGCCGCGCTTGAGCGCTGCGGCGGTCTCCCTGGACGGCCCGGCCAGCAGGGCTACCGACTCAGGCGCCGGGAGGTTGTCCGAGAGGAGGTATGCCTGGGCGCGGGAGAAGACCCCGGCGGGAGCCGGTGCGGGACTCGCCAGGTAGACGCCCAGCTTTGCGTCCAGGAAAAGCCGATCGCACCGGGCGAGCAGCTGGTCCGCCAGGGCCCCGGCCCCGGGTTCGACGGTCGCGCGGGCCAGAGCCCGATATCCAAGGGCGAGCGCAACGTAGTCGGCCGGGGAAGCAATCCCCGACCCATCGGCAAAGTGGGACACGCTTCCCGACTGCGAAGTGAATCGGAGCTGGAGCGTCTTCCCGAGGTCGCGCGCGCCCTCCACGTACTTCGCGTCGCCCAGCACCTGCCCGGCCCGCGACAGCGCGGCAAGCAGGAATCCGTTGGCGTCGGCGGCCGTCCGGTCGTCGCGCTGGGGCTTGTCGCCGGTCAGGTCCTCTGACGAGGCGAAGGAGCCGTCTGCATTCTGAAGGTTTGCAAGAACGTAGGACAAGGTGCCACGAATCGCGTCGGCAAAGACAGGGTCGGCCGCCGCCTGCTGCGCGTCGGCGTAGGCGAGGACCATGCGCGCCTGGTCGACCAGCGTCTTCTGGAGATAGGGCGTGTTTCCGGCGGTGTCCGTCAGGTAGCGGTAGAAGCCGCCCTTGGCGGAGTCATGGCAGGTGCCGCCCGCCGCGGCACGAAGAGCCGAGAGGGCAAGCGTGCGGTTTGTGGGACCTTGGGTGAGCAGGAATGCGAGGACCTCCGGCTGGAGGTAGCGAGGGGCGTCGCCAAATCCCCCGTGGGGCCCGTCGTACCTTGCGGCCCAGTCCTTGGCCCCCGCCGCGAGGGCGGCCGCCAGCTTCCCGGCGTCGACGTTCTTGGCGGCCGGGAAGGGCCGCCGCAGCGCCGCCAGCGAGCCCGCCGCCGTCCGGTTGCATCCCTTGGAGTCCACCTTCCAGGCCTCGGCAGCCCGGGTCGCCACCTGGAGGAGGCTCTGCGCCCCCCATTCCTGGGCGGGCGAAAGGTAGCCGGCGCCGTCGTACGGCTTCATGTCCGGGGTCAGGAAGAGGCTCACGGGCCAGCCCGAGGTCTGCTTGGCCTGGTCCAGGTACTGTTGGGCCGCGGCGGCGAGGTCGGGATGCTCTTCCCGGTCCACCAAAATGCACACGAAGTGTTCGTTCAGGTAGGCGGCGGTCTCGGGGTTGGTGAACGACTGGTTTTCGGTGTTCCGGCTCAGCTCGCTCAGGAAGAAGCCCATGAACAGGTACACGGGCTTGTTCTCCTGCCTCGCACGCGCGAAGGTCTCGCCGCCCCACGGCATCCAGTGGACCAGCGAGCCCGAGAATTCTCGGGTGAAAGGGGATGCGGCATCGGCTGCGGAAGCCGGCTGGGAGCCTGCGAGGACGGCCGGGATCGAAAGGAGGAGAAGCGTGCGGAAGGCGAAGGGTTTCATGGGGGGCCCGCGCTGCGTTCACGCGGGGGCGGAAAGGGTTAGGGTTGTTTCCTGGGCCTGAACCTCGTGGATCGTGTCAGGCATGAGGCCTGAAGGCCAGCGAACATGGAGGCGCCGGATCGGGTTCGAGTCCGGGGAGCCGAAGAACAGGCAGGCCGAGGACTGGCTGTAGTAGCTTGAGCCGGCGGACACTTCCCCCGTCTGGGTGGAGCCGTCAGCCATTTCCGCGGTCACGCGCGCCCCGACGGCCGTGGGATTGGCCGCGGGGCCGCGAAGCCTTGCGCAAATCGAGCGCCGTCCGGCAACCCTGCGGTTCTGGAAGGCGAGGGTCGGGGCATTGTTCCTTGTCACCACGAAGTCCGGCCAGCCGTCCTGGTCGATGTCCAGCACGGCGAGGCCCTTGGCGTCGCGGGGCGCCACCAGGCCGCTCTCGGCGGGGACGACCGGGGTGAAGTTCCCCCGCCCGTCGCCGCGCAGCAGCTGGCTCAACCCGCCGTCAAAGTGGCCGATCGACGGTATTGGGGAGTAGGAGTTCTGGACGGCGTAGACGTCCGCCTTCCCGTCCCCGTCCAGGTCGCCCGCAGCGAGCCCGAAGATCGGCGCGATCTGGGCGATCCGGGGCAGGGGTTCGAACCGGTGCGTTCCGTCGGGCTGGCTCAGGAGGACGCCGCTTCGAAGTTCCGTGGCCTCGAAGCGCTTCGCCGCCGCCAGCTTCTCCTCGCCGAAGATCTCGACGAGCGTGGCCTTGGCATAATCGTCGTTCCTCGGGTACTTTTTCAGGATCCAGGGCATCGAGGCGCCGAGCTGGGCGCTGTTGCGCCAGGGGTAGAGCCGTTCGCCCTCATAATAGGCTTCCACGATCTGGGCGCCGCCGTCGCCGTTGAAGTCGCCGTAGTACAGGAGCG
>CAZGOX010000126.1:0-7451 GCA_964527955.1 uncultured Opitutaceae bacterium
GAGTTTCTCGACCTGAAGGGCCAGCCGGTCGTCGCCTGCGTCGAACCCGTGGCCGAGGTTGTGGTCGAGGCTCCCGTGGTTGCAGCCGCCGCGACTCCCGAGGGGGAGGCTGCTGCCGCCGCTGCTGTGGGTCCGGATGGCAAACCCCTGCCGGCTGGCGACGCCAAGGCGGCCGCGCCGGGCGATGCCAAGGCGGCCGACGGCAAGGCCCCCGCGGCTCCCGCCGCCGGGGACAAGAAGGCGCCGGCCGCGGGCGCCAAGCCTGCCGCCCCCGCAAAGAAGTAGCTTTTCCAGGCGCGACGGCTTCGCGCCGCCGCGCCCGTTCTTTGAGTCATGTCCATCCTGCTCCTCGCCGGCCTGGGAAACCCCGGCCGCGAGTATGCCTCCACGCGCCACAACCTGGGCTGGGTCGCGATCGACGCGCTCGCCCGGAAGCACGGCCTGGCTTGGCGGACCGAGCCCTCCTTCGATGCGGAAGTCGCCCGCTGGGACATCTCGCCCGGCAACACCCGCTGGCTTGTGAAGCCGCTCACGTTCATGAACGAGAGCGGCCGCTCCGTGGCCTCCCTCGCGAGGTTTTACAGGCTCCCGCCGCCGCAGATCGCGGCCGTGCACGACGACCTTTCCTTTGACCTGGGCCGCTCGAAGGTCTCTGTCGGGGGAAGCGCCGCCGGCCACAATGGGGTCGCCAGCCTGATCGAGCACCTCGGCGAGGATTTCGCCAGGTTCCGGCTCGGCGTGGGGCCCAAGGAGCCGCCAGGCATGGACATGAAGGATTTTGTCCTGGGCAGATTCAGCCCTGAACAGCTTGCTATTATAGACCAGAAACTCGACCACTATGTGGCGGGGTTGGAACTGCTGCTCGTCAGCGGCCCCGACCCGGCCATGAACCGGATCAACCGCAAAGAAGCATCATGAACCCAACCGACCGAAAGTACCGCGCAACCTTCATCCTCGACAACCGGGGCAAGGAGGACGCCATTGAACAGATCATCGACGGAGTGAAGAAGGAGATCGTCGCCAACAAGGGCGAGGTGACCGCCGTCGAGAACCTCGGCAAGAAGGACTTCGTTCGGGTGACGGACCGCAAGTTCACGGGCGCGGCCTACGTGCAGGTGGATTTTTCGGGGCCCCCGGAGATCACGGCCCAGCTGAAGGAGCGCCTGCGGCTCAACCACACCATTTATCGCACGTTCGTCGTGGCCGTCTGACGGCCCGCCCGCACCCCCACGCCATGGCCTACCTCAACAAGGTGTTCCTGATCGGCAACCTCACCCGCGACCCCGAGCTGCGCGTCACGCCCAAGGGAACAGCCATCTGCCAGTTTGGAATCGCGGTCAACCGCCAGTTCAAGGACGAGTCCGGCGCCACCCGGGACGAGACGACGTTCGTCGACATCGAGGCCTGGGGGAAGCAGGGCGAGCTGGTCTCCAAGTACCTGAGCAAGGGCAGCCTGGCCATGGTGGAGGGCCGCCTGAAGCTCGACCAGTGGGAGGACAAGACGACCGGCCAGAAGCGGAACAAGATGAAGGTCGTCCTGGACAACGTGCAGTTTCTTTCGACCCGCTCCGGCGGTGGCGGCGGACCGTCCGCTTCGGCCCCCGAGGGTGACTCGTCGGCCCCCGCCGCCGCGCGCCCGCCAAGGCCGGCGGCTCCCGCGGCCCAGGAAGCTCCGGACGAGGACGTGCCGTTCTAGTGGATTCTTTCTAGGTTTGTAAAGATAACCTAGCAGTAGGTACTGGGTGCATTTGACTGAAACCGGGTAGGGACGCCCGGCCCGGGCGTCCGGGCAAACATCGGAGTCATTCGCAGTTCCCGGACGGGCGGGCCGCCCGTCCCTACCTCGAAACGCATGCCTGAGTCAGCTTGTCCAAATACACCCAGTACCTTGCGGGCGGACCGTCAGGCTTCCACCCCGAGCTTCGCCAGGATGCGGTGCAGGTCCTCATTCCCCCGGTACTCAATGACAATCCGCCCCTTCTTTGCCGCGTGCAGGACCGCCACACGCGCCCCGAGGTGGGACGTGAGCTTCTGCTGGATCCCGGCGACCGCCGCCGCGTCCGAAGAAGAGACGCCGCGGGCGCGCACGCGCACCGGTCGGCCCCCGGACGCCGCCTGCGCTGCCTTCACGAGCTTCTCAGTGGCGCGAACGCTCAGGCCGCCCTCGATTGCGCGGCGCGCCAGCAATGCGCGGTGCGGCGGGTCCTCAATGCCCAGCAGCACCTTGGCATGGCCCGCGCTCAGAAGCCCCTTGGCCACAAAACCCTGGATTTCAGGATCCAGCGCCAGGAGCCGGAGGGCATTGGCCACGGCGGCGCGGCTCTTGCCCACCCGGCCGGCGGCCGTCTCCTGGGTCAGGTCGAAGTCCCGGATCAGGCTCGCGTAACCATGGGCTTCGTCGATCGGGTTCAGCCCCTCGCGCTGCAGGTTCTCGATCAAGCCGAGCACCGCCGCCGAGGCGTCGCTCGCCTCGACGACCCTGGCGGGTATCGCCTTGATCGCGAGCTGCTGAAATGCCCTCCAGCGGCGCTCTCCGGCGATCAGGACAAACTTCTCCCCGTGGCGGCGGACCACGATCGGCTGGAGCAGCCCCTCGCTGCGGATGCTCTCGGCAAGCTCTCCAAGTTGTTCCGCAGGGATCTCCTTCCGCGCCTGGTACGGGCTCGGCTCGACAAGATGGACCGGGATATCCCGGTAGGCGGACGCCTCGTGCACGGGCACGGCGTGCTCCGGAAGAGGCGGCATTGGCTTTGCGGCGGCGATCAGGCCGCCGAGCCCGCGCCCTAGCCTTGATTTTGATTTGGGTGCAGCGGCCATGTCATTTGTCTCCTGGGGTGGGGATCACGAGCACCTGGCCCGCCTGGATCCGGGATGGGTCGGCGATCTGGTTGGCGTCAATGATATCCGAGATCCTGGCGCCCGTCTTCTTGGAAATCGAGGCGAGGGTGTCTCCGCCCTGCACGGTGTAGGCCGCGCCGGCCGGGGTGCCCCTCGGTGCGGCCTGGGCGGGCTGGCCGGGCAGGTTTTTAGAAAGGGCGTCCAACGCCGCGTTCGTCTCCCGGGCGAGCTTCGCCATCTGGTCGCCGACCCGCTGGAGCGTTTCCTTCCGCGAGTCGGCCACCGCGGACTGGATCGCCCGGTTCAGGTCCGCGACGGCCTGGTTCAGCTGGGCGACCGTCGCAGTGTCCCTCGCGGCAGCCGCGGAATCGCTCCCGGCCTGACTCTTCTCGTGATCAAGCTGCTCGACCTCGAGCGCGAGATCGTTCACGCGCTGCGTCAGCCCGCGCACATCCTCCCGCAGGTTGGCAAGGTCCACCTGGGATGCGGGAGCCTGGGCGAAGCCGGTGGCGGCAGCCATGAGGCCGGGCAGGATCAGGCACCGCTTCAACATGTGGGCAGTCTGTGAAAAGGCCCCTGAAAAACAAGCGGCTTATCTCAGCAGGGCGGTCATCGGGCGCGAGGGCAGCATCGCCCCCGGCTTCACCGGGAAGCCGCGCAGGAATTCGGCCGCCGAAAGCATGCGCCCGCCGGGCCGCTGCAACCTGCGCAGCCTGAGGACCCCTGCCCCCGCGGCGACGAGCAGACCCTCGGCGTCGGCGCCGAGGACGGTGCCGGGAATGGGGTCAGGCCCTGAATTCTGTACTGCCGTACAGAATTCAGGGCCTGACCCCGTCCGCACGTCTTCGATCACGTCCGCCAGGCCCAGCCTGACCTGCTGGCCGTTGATCTCCACCGTGCAGCCAGGCCAGGGGAAGAGGCCGTTGATCCGCGCCGCGAGCACCGCGGCGGGGGAGCCAAAGTCGAGCGCGCCGTCCTCCCTGTCGAGCCGACGGCAGAAGGTGGCCAGGGAGTGCTTCTGGGGTGCGCATGCGAGCGTTTGACCCGCCAGCCCGGGGAGTGCCCTGGCCACGAGCGGCACGGATGCAGCCGCAAGCTTCGCCTCCACTTCGGCCGCGGTGTCCAGCGGCCCGATCCCGACCCGCTCAACGTCTGCAACCGGGCCCGCGTCGAGTTCGGGCACGATCCTCATGAATGTCATCCCGGTCTCACGTTCCCCGCTGGCAACCGCGGTCTGGATCGGCGAAGCCCCCCGGTACTTGGGCAGCAGGGACGCATGCAGGTTCCACGTGCCAAGCCTGGGAGCTGCGATGAAGTCGCTCCCGAGGATGTGCCCGTACGCGACGACAAGCGCCGCATCGGCTCCGAGACCGGACACCATTGCCACGGAGTCGGCGCCAAGCTTTTCCGGCTGGAAAACGGGCAGTCCCCGGTCCATGGCCCATTCCTTGATGGGATTCTGGTGCACCCTCTGGCCGCGGCCGGAGGGGCGGTCGGGCTGGGTGAACACGGCCACCAGCCGGGCCTGCACCGCCCCCTCCCCCGCCAGCCACCCGAGCAGCGGGAGCGCAATGGCGTCCGAGCCGAGGAAGACGATGCGAAGGGCCTCCTGGGTCACAGTTTTTTCAGCCATGCCCGCACGACCGGTTCCAGCGCCTTGGCAAAGATCCGGTCGGTGTCCGGCCTCGGCAGACCCTCGAGGACCGTCCAGTACTCGGTGTGCGCGACGCTCTTTCCCGGCGCCAGGTTCACCAGCGCCCCCAAGGTCTCGAGTTCGATCATCTTTCCGTTGGTGTAGGTCTCGAACCTGCAGCCCCGGTCGGGATGTTCGGCCCCCTCGACGGCCCGTGCAAATTTCACGAACACGGCCCCATCGTTCCAGTAGGCGGACCACCCCGGAAAATCCGTCAACCCAAGTTTCTGGGCTCCCTTGGCCCTGGCCACGTCCACGCCGACAAACCGGCTGTGCAGGTCCCAGACCGGAAGCGAGAGGTCGGTGTATCCCCAGGGCACGAGGGAGTACCTCGGCACGAGGTTGTCGCCCGACTGGTCGCGCAGGGGGAGAAGGGGAATCACGCCGTAGCCGCCCCGGCGGAGCATGGTCACGGGCCAAGGGGCGCACAGGGCGGCCTTCCGCCCGAGGTTGGTCAGCGTGTGGACCACGCGGACCGTGCGGTCCGCGGGAAACTCGATGCTGATCGCCTTCTGCAGCCCGGTCTCCTTCTCGACCGGCTGCCGGAGCGCGACCCCCGAGGGCAGCCCGGTGACTTCGACCGGATCGTCGTCGGGATGGTAGCTGTCCACCACATCCTCGGGTGCCCTCCAAAGGCGGTGGCCCCCGCGCAACTGGTACCCGTGCAGCCTGGGGTCGCTCCTCGGCAGCTCGAGGAAGAGGTTGCCGGCGTCGCCCGCGAGGGACCTGAGCGAGACAACGCGCGGCCCCACGGAAGTGGTGACGGTGAGCTCAAGGGCGCGGGTCGCGAGCGTGAGCGCCGCTCCGCCGCGGTACAGGGTCTTGGAGGTTTTCATCGCAGGGTCTAGGGAACGTCCGGCAGGCCGCGGCAGTAAAGCCGATTCACCTCGGCTCCCGGGCGGGCTTCCCGACCAGGTCGAACAGGACCGGGCAGCCGTGGAGCTTGAACTCCTTCACGAGGCCGGCCTCGAGATACCGGCGGTAGGACTCGGTCAGCTTTTCCTCCCGGTTGCAGAACAGCTTGATCCGGAAGGGCCGGTTGCCCGTCTGGGTCGCGTAGTAGATGCGAAACCGCCGCGCCCCGACGGCCGGCGGGGGCGTGCGCTCCGTCAGGTGGAGCAGCGTCTCGTTGAGCTTCGCCGTGGGCAGCTTCTTGTCGAGGGTGCGGTGGAGCTGAACGGCGGAGTTGAGCATCCTGTCCACGGCGCCCCCCGTCAGCGCCGAAACGAAGATGAGCGGCGCCCCTGGTGTGAAGAACAGGCGCTCGAACAGCGCCTTCTCGTATTTCTCGCGGTACTCGCGCTCGCTGGTGAATCCCTGGATGCCCTCGGGCCGCGACAGCGCGGCATGGACGAGGTCCCACTTGTTGACGACGACGACGATCGGCTTGTGCCCGCGGATCGCCTCGCCCGCGATGGACTTGTCCTGGTGCGTGACGCCGTCGATCGCATCGAGGACGAGAAACACGACGTCCGCCCGCTGGATCGCGTCCAGCGAGCGCGTGCGGGCGAAGTACTCCACCGAGGATGCGACCTTGGTCGCGGGCTTCAGGCCCGCGGTGTCGATGAGGCGGAAGGGATAGAGCTGTCCGTCCCTGCCCCGGAATTCAAAGGGAAGCTCGACGGCGTCGCGGGTCGTCCCCGGTATGTCGCTCACGATGAGGCGGTCGCTCCGCAGGAGCCTGTTGGCAAGCGAGGACTTCCCGACGTTGGGTCGTCCGACAAAGCACACGCAGAGCGGGTCCGAGGCCGTCTTCGACCCCTGCCCGTCGGGATGGGGCCCAAGTTTGGCGAGGATCGCCGCCCGGAGCTCCTCGATCCCCCGTCCGTGCTCCGCGGAAACCGGAAGGGGCTCCCCGAGGCCCAGCCGGTAGGCCGCCCCGAGGTCGATCTTCTCGTCGCCAAAGTCCGCCTTGTTGACGACCAGGAGCAGGGGCTTCTGGCTGCTGCGAAGGTGGGCTGCGATGCGCTCATCCAGGGCCGTTACCCCGTCCAGCCCGTCGATCAGGAGAAGCACGAGGTCGGCCGCGTCGATGGCGAAACCGACCTGCTTCTCCGAGGCGGCGATGAGCTCCGGCAGGGCCTCCCCGCCCTTCAGGCCGATGCCGCCCGTGTCGATCAGCATGCACTCGCCGTCCAGCGCCTCGGCAAGGATCGCGTCCCTGGTCACGCCCGGCTGGTCGTGGACGATCGAGATGCGGCGGCCGGCAAGGCGGTTGAACAGCCTGCTCTTGCCCACATTGGGCCTGCCCACGATGGCGACGGTGCGTGACATGGACCTCAGCCCCGAAGCTTCTGCGTGAATCGCTCGATGCGGTCGCACGCCTCCACGATCTGGTCGTAGCCCGTGGCGAAGCTTGCGCGGATGAAGCCGTGGCCGTCGGGGCCGAACGCCCGCCCGGGAACCACGGCCACGCGCTCCTGCTCGAGGAGTCCATAGGCGAAATCCTTGTCGTCCAGCCCGGTCGAGGCGACGCTGGGGAACGCATAGAAGGCGCCCCCGGGGGCGCGGCACGACAGCCCGGCCTCGTTCAGGCGTCGCACGATCAGGTCGCGCCTGCGCTGGTAGTGCTCCCGCATGTCCTTCACGTCGTCGGCTCCGCGCCGGAGCGCCTCAAGGGCCGCCTCCTGCGAGAGGATCGGGGCGCAGAGGATCGAGTACTGGTGGATCTTCATCATCGCCTCGACCAGCTCGGCCGGCCCGCAGGCGTAGGCGACGCGGAAGCCGGTCATCGCAAAGGCCTTCGAGAACCCATGCAGGAAGAGGGTGCGCTCCCTCATCCCGGGGAACACGGCGATGGAGGTGTGCCCGCCTTCGTACACCAGCTCCGAATAGATCTCGTCGCTGAGGACGATCAGGTCCTTATCGACCGCGAAGCGGGCGATCTTCTCCAGGCGCGCCCGGTCGCAGGTGCCCCCGG
>CAZGOX010000127.1:0-7437 GCA_964527955.1 uncultured Opitutaceae bacterium
CAGCGAGCTTGCTCGCGCCTTCCCGGAGCGCGAGCAAGCTCGCTGACCTACATTGGAGCCATTCGTAGATCCGGACGGGCGGGCCGCCCGTCCCTACCTCGAAAAGCCTGACCCAAAAATAATCCCTTGACGACCTTGGTGTCAGATGCTACCTTGCTTAATAAAGGTAGCTTGATCAGACCACTCAATGAGCATTAACGAGAAATTCACCGCGATCCGGAAGGGCCTCCTGGAGTTCCTCGTCCTGAAGATCGTCTCCGCGGACAAGGTCTATGTTGCGGACATCATGAAGGCGCTGAGCGAGACCGAGTTTTCGACCCAGGAGGGCACGCTTTATCCGCTCCTCAGCAAGATGCGCCGGGAGGAGCTCGTCGACTACGAGTGGAAGGAATCCGAGGCCGGTCCCCCCAGGAAATACTACGAGCTGACCGCCAAGGGCCGCGAGCAGCTCCGGGAAACCTCGGAGTACTGGCAGAAGATCGTAGGGACCGTGAAAAACCTTGGAGAGTAACCCCGTCAACCAGCCCGCAAACCATGCCCCATCCATGAACAAAGTGACCACGATCAACCTGAACGGCAACGCCTACCAGCTGGAGGAGAGCGGTTTCGAGGCGCTGCGCAGCTATCTAGACAGCGCGGCCAAGCGCCTCGAGGGAAACCCGGACAAGGACGAGATCATCGCCGACATCGAGTGCGCGATCGCGGACAAGTTCCGGGCCCTCCTCGGGCCCCACAAGACCGTCGTCGTTGCGGCGGAGGTGGCGACCATCATCGCCGAGATGGGCCCCGTCCAGGATCCGTCCGGACCGGCCGCAGACGCCCCGGGCGCCGGGGCGCCGGGCCCGGGAGCGCAGGGCGGCGCGTCCGCCACGGGAGGAGCCTCGGTGCCCCGCCGGCTCTACAAGATCAAGGACGGCGCCATGATCGGCGGCGTCTGCAGCGGCCTCGCCGCCTTCTTCGGCATCGATGTCTCCATTGTAAGGATACTCTTCGCCTTCCTCACGATCGTCTGGGGCTTCGGACTGCTTCTCTACATCCTGATGCTGTTCCTGGTCCCCTCGGCCGTGACCCCGGCCGAGAAGGCCGCCGCCTTCGGCGGAGGCCCGTCGACCGCCGAGGAGTTCATACGGCGCGCCAAGGAAGGCTACTACGAGGGGATGAGGACGTTCCATGACAAGGGGGCCCACCGCGAATGGAAGCGAAGGTTCAAGAGCGAGATGAGGGGATGGAAGACGGACTTTCAGCGCGAGGTCCGCGCCAACAGGGCCGAGTGGGCCCAGAATTGGAGCCGGTATTGGGCCGAGCATCCGCAGTATCACTTTGGCGCCAGCTTCACGGTGACGATTCTGGAGGTATTCAGCCTCGTCGTGACGCTGCTGTGCTTCTATGCGGTGTACTCCCTGTTCGTCCACGGTTCCGTTTTCGGGGCGCATCTTCCCGGGGGTATTCCGCTCTGGCTGGGGATCGTGGGCGTCGTCCTCCTCTGCAAGCTGGTGACCTCGCCGGCCAAGGCCATGCGGAGGGCCTACCGGTACGGCGGCGGGTATGGAGTCGGCTGCGCCGCGGTCTGGGACACGTTTCTTGGGATCGGGGCCGTGATCCTCGTGCTCTGGTATGTCAATCACCACCCGGCCGGAGCCCACGAGGCGCTCCATGACGCGGCAGCCGGCCTGCACAGGGCCCTTGATTCGATCCGGGATGGATGGAATAAGCGGTAGCGTGCCGCCGTCCTCCCCGAAGAGCCCCAGCCTTTTTCCCCTGTTTGGCGACAGGGCGGTCCTCCAGCGGGACCAGCCGATCCTTCTCTGGGGCAGGGCAGGGCCGGGGGCTCCGGTCTCGGTTCGATTTCGAGACCGGGCCGCGGAAACTGAAGCCGACGGTGAGGGAAGGTGGAGGGTTTGCCTGGCGCCGCTGCCGGCATGCGCCGATCCGGCGGGCATCGAGGTCACTTCCGGAGGGGAGACCACAATCGCCCGCGACGTGGTGGTCGGCGACGTCTGGCTCGCCTCGGGCCAGTCGAACATGGAGTTCACGGTCAAGGGAGCCCGGGACGCAGCGAAGGAAATGGCGGCTGCGGATTTCCCGCTCATCCGCCACCTCAAGGTCGGCCAGGCGGTGGCGACGGCACCTGTCCGCGAGATTTCCTCGGCGGGATGGGAATCCGCCGCACCCGGGACCGTTGGCGAATTCACTGCCGTGGGATACTTTTTTGCCCGGAAGGTCCACGCACAAATCGGCGTCCCCGTGGGCATCCTCCACAGCTCCTGGGGCGGAACGCCGATCGAGTCCTGGATGAGCAACGAAGCCAGGAGTTCCACGTCCCTGGCGGGCGCGCTCGAGGCGCGCTGGCGGCAGGCCATGCTCGACTGGCCGCCGGAACGGGTGGCACGGTATCCCCGGGCCATGGCCATTTGGCAGAAGGAGGAGGATAGGGCCAAGGCCGCGGGTGAAAGGAATCTCCTGCCGTGGCCCCAGCCGCCGGCGACCCGCGACTCCCCGATGTTTCCCGGCGGGCTCTTCAATGCGATGATCGTGCCCCTCCAGCCGTGCGGCCTGCGCGGCGTCCTGTGGTACCAGGGGGAGTCCAATGCCGAGCGCTCTGACGAATACGCCGAACTCTTCACGGCGATGATCCGCAGCTGGCGGGCCGGCTGGCGGCAGGACGAATTGCCGTTCTATTTTGTGCAGATCGCCAACTACCTGCAGCAGCAGGACACGACAAACCGGTGCTGGGCGTACCTGCGCGAGGCGCAGGCCGCGGCCCTCGCGCTGCCCTCAACGGGCATGGCCGTTGCGGTCGACGTAGGGCAGGCCGACGATGTCCACCCAGTGAACAAGCAGGACGTCGGACACAGGCTCGCCGTGCTTGCGCTGGCCGGAGCCCACGGAGTGAAGGTGGACTCCCACGGTCCGGAGTTTTCGGGAACCAGTCGGGAGGGTGGGGCTCTCCGGGTGCGGTTTTCCCACGCCGGCTTCGGGCTCAAGGCCCGGGGCGGCGTCAAATCGCTGGAACTGGCCGGCGCAGACAAGGTGTTTCATCCGGCGGTCGGAAGGATCGAAGGGGAGTCGCTCTTGGTTTCATCACCGGAAGTGCCCGAGCCCGCAGCCGTTCGCTATGCCTGGACGAACGCGCCCGAGGCCAATCTGTACAACGGAGCGGGCCTGCCCGCAGTGCCGTTTAGGTCGGACGATTGGTAAGGGCGCGCGGCTCGACGAGCCGCAGTGGGTTTGGTCCGTTGTAGGTCAGCGAGCTTGCTCGCGCTCCGGGAAGGCGCGAGCAAGCTCGCTGACCTACGGGGGTCGAACACCCCTTATTTGACCGTCACCTTGGTGTTGTTCTCCGAAAGCGTGATGATTTTCGGGACCCACTGGGCGGCCTGCTCCGCGGGAATCTCGCAGAAGGCCATGATGACCACCAAGTCTCCGACCGCGCCGAGCCTGGCCGCGGCGCCATTGAGGCAGATCGCCCCGGAACCTTCCTTGCTTGGGATGGCGTAGGTCTCGAAGCGGTTGCCGTTCGTGATGTTGCCGACGAGGATCTTCTCGTAGGGGAGGATGCCTGCCTGCCGCATGAACCCCTGGTCGATGCCAAGGCTGCCCGCATAGTCCAAACTCGCGTCCGTGACCACGGCCCTATGGATCTTCCCCTTCAGCAAATGAATGTTCATCCGGCACCAACTAAGCGGCAGGGGGTGCCGAGTTTCAAGTAGGAAGGGTAGGGACGGGCGGCCCGCCCGTCCGGGCATGCGTAGGGGCCATTCGCAGCCATCGACGCGATTGATCGCTCTGTCAGGGCGATGGGTCTGCCCGGACGCGCGGGCCGCGCGTCCCTACCTCGAAACACCTTACCAAGTCAGCCTGTTCAAAACGCCCCCTTACGCGCCCGCCGCGGCACAGCACTTCCGGAAGTGATGCCCGTAGATGGCAAACGTGACCGCGAACGGGAGTAGCCTCGGCCGGTGGAACGCAGTCCAGGTGAGCAAACGCCAGTAGTGGAGGCGCTCGCGCCCCACTACGCCGAGCCGGACCCCCGACCATCCTACGGCCAGGCCCTGGCGCCAGCTTAGCGGTGCCGTGAAGCGCGGTCGCCGGTACTCCCTCAGGAAGGTCCGGACCCGTTGGTAGTAGGGCCTCGGGGCGTAGATGCGGCGCAGGATCGAACGGTATCCCTCGATCAGCTGGTCGGCCGGCATCGTCGGGACGAAGTTCATGGTGCCGTCGGCGTTGTCGCCGCTCGTCCGGCCGACAAGCCTGCCCTCGCGCTGGAGCCGGGCATGCAGCTTGGTTCCCGGGAGGGCGTTGAGCAGCCCGACCATGGCGGTGACGATCCCGCTCTTCTGGATGAAGTCCACCTGCCTCTGGAAAATGCTCGGTCCGTCGCTGTCGAAGCCGACGATGAATCCGCCCTGAACCTGGAGCCCTGCCCGCTGGATCCTCTTCACGTCCGCGACCAGGTCGCGCCCCTGGTTCTGCCGTTTGTTGCACTCCTTCAGCGCCTCGGCCGACGGCGTCTCGATCCCGACAAACACCGAGTCGAATCCCGCGTCCGACATCATGCGCATCAGCTCCTCGTCGTCGGCGAGGTTGATCGAGGCCTCCGTGTAAAAGTTGAAGCGCCATCGATGCGCCCGCCGGCACGAGATCAACGCGGGCAGCAGGTCCTCCTTCAGCGCCCGCTTGTTCCCGATCAGGTTGTCGTCCACGAAGAACACGGCCCCGCGCCAGCCCCTTTCATGGAGCCCGTCCAGCTCCCGGACGACCTGCTGCGCGGACTTGACCCGAGGCCGATGCCCGAACTTCGCCGTGACGTCGCAAAACTCGCAGTCAAACGGGCAGCCGCGCGAGTACTGGACGGCCATGGATCCGTAGCGTCGCACGTTGAGAAGACCCCACTGCGGCGCCGGGCTTCCTGAGACGTCCGCAAAAAGAGCCGTCGCGTACACGCGCCGGGCGCAACCGCGCCCCCAATCCGCCAGGAATTCGGGAACGGTGATCTCGCCCTCGTTGAGGACAAAATGGTCGACGGTCGGGAATTCCGCGTGCGCGCTGGTGAAGAGCGGGCCGCCCGCAACGACCTTCTTCCCGGCGGCACGGCACCGGGCCAGCACCAGCTCGACCGAGGGCCGCTGGACGATCATCGCGCTGACAAACACGAGGTCGGCCCATCGCAGGTCCTTTTCCGCCAACGTGCGCACATTCAGGTCGACCAGCCGGAGGTGCCACGACCGGGGGAGCATCGAGGCCACCGTCAGGAGTCCGAGCGGCGGCAGCGAAGCCTTCCTCCAGACAAATTTCAGCGCATGTTTGAAGCTCCAGAACGTGTCAGGAAACTCCGGGTAGATCAGCAACGCATTCAAGGGGAAGGGGTCATATCTTGACTCTTGACCCGCGCTGCGCGGGTCAAGAGTCAAGATATGACCCCTTCATTGACCTCTGCCGGGAACCTTGGTTGCGATCCGCCGGCATTTTTTCAACACTCGTAGAGCCGTTTCACCAAGTGCGACCGGATCACGGTCCGCTCGCCGGTCGGGACCTCAATCACGAGGTCGCCGCCGGGGGTTATGCCCCGGAAGAGCCCGTGGATCTCCGGCGCCGGGTCCCCGGTCGCGAGCTCGACCCTCACCTCGCGGGCCCCGCCCCAGGACCGGTTCAGCCTTTGATAAAACCCTCCCAGGCCATGCAGGGAAAAGCTCGTGTGGGCCAGCCTCACCGCCCCCAGGAGGCTCGCGGCAAGGTCCTCGAAGCCAAGGCGGCTTGCCGGGGCGAAGTCGGCGAGCCGGCAGGTGACGGCCTCGAGGGCGGGGTCGCCCGCCCAGGGCCGGTTGCGCACGTTCAGCCCGAGGCCCACGCACAGGGTGTTTGGCCCCCCCTGGGAGACCAGGATGCCGCCGACCTTTCCCTTCCCGATCATGAGGTCGTTCGGCCACCTCAGGCGCATCCGGGCCGTCCGCTGTACTCGAAACGTTGATACAATGGTCCAGCCCACGGCGAGGGCGAACCCGCGCCACAGGGCGGCGTCGCCGTCGAAAGGCACGACGGCCGTCAGGTAGAGGCCGCCGTCGTCGGAGGCAAACCCCCTTGCCCACTGGCCGCGCCCCGCCGTCTGGACCCTGGCCACCGCCGCGGACCAGCAGGGAAGGGTGGCCGCTATGTCCTGGGTCGACGCGACCGTGCCATACCAGCGCACCATCCAGCCCCCGAGGTCGGTGCTCCCGTAGTCCCCAAAGGAGTCCCCGCCGGGCATGGGGAGACCGTCTACTCGATGACGAGGAGGGTTGCGCCCTCCTCGACGGGATCGCCGGGCTTGGCGGAAATGGAGGCGACGCGGCCCGCCTTCGGGGCGTTCACATAGGTGTTCATCTTCATCGCCTCGATGGTCGCGACCTGGGCCCCCTCGGCGACGGTCTGGCCGACTTGGACGTCGATGGAGACGACCTTCCCGGCAAGCGGGCTGCGGGCGTCTCCCGGTCCCTGGGCTGCGGCCTGCGCCGCCGGGGCGGGAGCGGGAGTTGGCGCCGGGGCGGCCGGGGGCGGCTCCGCGGCTGCTGGGGCGGAGGCCTGGGCGGCGGGCGCCGCCGGTGCCTCGTTCGGGATTTCGACCGTTACCTCAAACACGGTGCCGTCGACGGTTACGCGGAGTTTTGGCATAAAGGGTAGGAATTGCTGAGGTTTGGTTTAGCGGACGCGGTGGCCGCTGTGGATTTCCCGGCGGCCCTCGAGGGACCACGCGGACACGCGTGGGCCGGAGTCGGTGACGGGCACCTGGTGGTTGTGCTCCACCGAGGCAATGCGGGCGTCCGCGCCGAGCGTCACATAGACCGCTGCGGCGATCACGGCGCGCGTTTCGAGACTGATCTCCTTGTTCGTGGTGGGCATCGTGATTCCTTTAGAGCGGTATGTTTCCGTGTTTCTTGGGCGGGCGGTTCTCGCGCTTGGAGAGCGTGTTCCTGAGGGCCATCGCAAGCGTCGATCGGGTCTGGGAGGGCTCGATGATGTCTGTGATCATGCCTTTCTTGGCAGCCTGGTACGGCGAGGCAAACTTATCGCGGTACTCGGCGACATACTCTGCTTCCTTTGCCTTGGGATCCTTGGCCGCCAGGATTTCCCTCTTGTACAGGATCTTGACGGCACCCTCGGCGCCCATGACGGCGATTTCCGCGGTCGGCCACGCGTACACGGCGTCCGCCCCCATGTCGGAACTGCACATGGCCAGGTAGGCGCCGCCGTAGGCCTTGCGCAGGATGAAGGTGATCTTGGGAACCGTGGCGGATGCATACGCGAAGAGCATCTTGGCGCCGTGGCGGATGATGCCCCCCCGCTCCTGGGCCACCCCTGGCATGAAGCCGGGAATGTCCACGAGCGTGACCACGGGGATGTTGAACACGTTGCAGAAGCGGATGAACCGGGCCCCCTTGTCCGAGGAGTCGATGTCGAGCG
>CAZGOX010000128.1:0-7435 GCA_964527955.1 uncultured Opitutaceae bacterium
CGTGGGAAACCAGGCGGACCTCGCATCCGGCGAGAACGGCCTCAAGGCCAAGCGGCACCTGCGCGAGGAGATGACAATCCGGGCCCCGTTCGACGGGGTGGTATCCCAGATCTACGTCCATCCGGGCGATTTGGTCTCAGGCGGGTCCTCCGTGGCGACCATGATCACGAGCAGCCGGACAGTCGAGGCGCGGATCAGCGAGGAGGACTTCGCCGACATCAGGAAGGGGGAGGAGGCCTCCGTGATCTTCCTCCCGTACGGCGACAAGATCTTCAAGGCCGTCGTGACGAAGATCCTCCCCACCGCGGATCCGGACACACAGCGGCACATCGTTTTCCTTGATGTGAAAATCGACCAGGATCAGCTCGTGCCGGGCATCACCGGAGAGGTGAGCATTGTCGTCGGGAGGCGCCAGGCCCGCGCCATTGTGCCGCGGCGCGCCGTCTTCGGCGGCAACAAGGTGCTGGTCGTGTCCAACGGGAGGGTGGAGGCCCGGGATGTCAGGAAGGGCTATGTCTGGCAGACGGGCGTCGAGATCCTGGATGGCGTGTCGCCCGGGGAGAAGGTCATCGTGGAGGATCTCGACAAGTTCTACAACGGCGACCGCGTGCGCACCCGGGAGGTGGCGGTGGACACGCGTCTTTAGCCGGGAGCCGATCCTCAAAGCCGGGCCCATCGCCGTCCATGTCGCCAAACCTTCGCATCGCCCTGCGCTTCCTCACGGCGAAGAAGCGTTCCATGATGCTGAGCCTCTCCTGCATCGTTCTCGGCGTGGGGCTCTTCATCGTCACCCAGGCCACGACGACCGGATTCGAGGGATTCTTCGTGAAGACAATCCTGGGCACGGACGGGGCGATGCGGATCCAGGACAAGATCCAGGAGACCCTGCGGAGCGTGGAGACCGCGAACGCGGCCGGATCGCCCTTTTCCGCGGACCAGAACAACGGCGTAAAGTTGATCTCGGGGATCGACAACCCGGGCCTGCTCGCGACCACCCTTGGGACCTTCCGCAACATATCGGGGGTCTCCCAGGTCATCCACGGCTCGGTCACAATCCGGAGCCCCTTCAAGGAGGAACCCGTCCAGGCCTACGGCATTTTCCTCGACGCCCACCTGAAGGTGTCGGACCTGGCCAGCCAGATCGTCGAGGGGTCCCTGGAAAGCTTCCGGGACTCCGCGTCCGGGGCCCTGCTGGGCCGGGAAATGGCGGACCGGATGCAACTCGACGTGGGCGACTCCTTCCAGCTGGAAACGGCCGCCCAGAGCCGGCGGTTCACCGTAAGCGCGATCTACGAGACCGGCCTGAGCGACGTGGACCGGGTGCGGGTCTATATCCCGATGAGCCAGGCCAGGTCGCTCCTCCAGAAGCCCACCGGGGCCTCCTATATCCAGGTGAACCTCTTCGACAAGGATAGCGCCCGGGAGGATGCGGCCCATCTCCAGGACGTCCTCGGGTACCATGCCGCAGCCTGGCAGGACCGCGAGAGGGTCTGGCTTGACGTGTTCCGGGCGCTGCGCATCTCGACCATGATCACCGTGTCGGTCTTCACCCTGATCGCGGCGCTGGCGATGTTCAGCACCCTGATGATGCTCGTCCTCGAGAAGACCAAGGACATCGCGATCCTGCGTTCCATGGGCTACACGAGGGAGGACATTTCGAGGATCTTCCTCTGGCAGGCCGCGATCGTGCTCGTGATCGGCACCTTTGTCGGGTGCGTCCTCGGGGCCTCGGCGACCTACGGGGTGTCCCAGGTGCCGCTGCGCATCCGGGGGATCTTCTCGACGGACCGCTTCATCGTCTCCTGGTCGGTGTGGCACTATGTGGCGGCCGTCTCGGCCGCCCTCGTTGCCGTCATGGTGTCCAGCCTGATCCCCGCGCGGCGCGCGGCCCGCCTTGAGCCGGGGGACATCGTCCGCGGCACCGCGCAATAGCAGGCCATGGTGAACGACACCCCGACCGTCCTGCGCTGCTCGAACCTCCACCGCTACCTCGGGGAGGCGGAGGGGAGGGTGCACGTCCTCAAGGGAGTCTCGTTCGAGGCCAGCCGGGGCGGAACCACGGCGGTCGTCGGGCCCTCCGGCTGCGGAAAGTCGACACTCCTATACCAGCTCGGCCTCCTGGACCGCCCGGACGCCGGAGAGATCTGGATTGACGGAAAGCTCATGTCGAACGACGCCGACGCCCTCCGCACGGCGGCCCGCTGCGAACACATCGGGTTCGTCTTCCAGTTTCACTTCCTGATGCTGGAGTTCACGGCGCTCGAGAACGTGATGATGCCGATGCGCAAGCTGGGGCGCCTGGACGCCCCGGCGATGGAGGCTCGGGCGGCCGAATTGCTGGCCGCCGTGGGGCTCGCCGACAAGACCCGCCGGCTCGGGACCCACCTGTCCGGGGGCGAACAGCAGCGGGTGGCGATCGCCCGGGCGCTGGCGAACCAGCCCTCGATCATCCTCGCGGACGAGCCGACCGGGAACCTGGATGCGCACAATTCAGGGGTGGTATTCGACCTGCTGACACGTCTGGCCAAGGAAAACGGGCAGGCGGTCGTGATCGTCACCCACAATCCCGGCATAGCGTCGCGGTGCGACGCGACGCGGCCCATGCGCGACGGCGTATTTGTTTGACCCGGGCTCAATTAGCCGGGTTCGGCGGGGCCCTCCCGCCCCCCGGTGCCATGCAGAAATGAGCGGGACCCGGAGATTTTGATTTACAACCGAAACCGCCGACTCTTCCTTCCCAGCGACTTTATTTGCACGACGACATCTCGTGAGCAACGAACCATCGCAAAAGTATAATCTGGCCCAGTTTCCGGGATTCACCGCCCTAGGCGGGGGCTCGGTCGCGCACTAGCAACCGGCCCATGTCGAAGATTTTTCCAAAGTCGGCGAACAGGCTGCCTCTCCAGATCATCATCTACCTTGCCCTCGTGGGCGGGATAGCGACGGCGGGCGTCGACTATTACATGACGCCCAAATACACCCGTGTCGGGTATGCGCCGGTCCAGCCGGTGCCCTTCAGCCATGCAAAGCATGTCGGGGAGCTGGGGCTCGATTGCCGCTACTGCCACAGCTACGTCGAGAAGTCGGGCTTCGCGAACCTCCCCACGGCCCAGACGTGCATGAATTGCCACAACCAGATCAAGACCACCAGCGCCCAGCTGGCGATCGTCCGGAAGAGCTACGAGACCGGAGAGCCCGTGCCCTGGGTCCAGATCCATGAGGTTCCCGACTTTGTCTATTTCAACCACTCGATCCACATCAACCGGGGCATCAGCTGCGTGGAGTGCCACGGCCGGATCGACCAGATGGACGTGGTTTCCCACGCCAAGCCCCTGAGCATGGGGTTCTGCCTCGACTGCCACCGCGCCCCTGACATGCACCTGCGCCCCGCCTCGAAGGTGACCGACCTCGCGTGGGAGGCCCCGACGCCGGCCGCGCAGCGCGAGATGGGCATTGGGTTTGTGCACGACTGGAAGGTCAAACCGCCTGAGAGCTGCTCGGGCTGCCACCGATGAAACGCAAGGTCACCCATCCCGAGCCTTCCCAGCGGGCCCTTTCGGGCCCCAGGTACTGGCGCAGCCTCGACGAGCTCGCCGCGACCCCCGGGTTTCGCGAAAGGCTGGAGCGGGAGTTCCCTGAGGGGGCCTCGTCGATCGAGGGAGTGGACCGCCGCCATTTCCTGAAGATCATGGCCGCGTCTTTTGCGCTGGGCGGCGTGGGGCTGGCAGGCTGCCGCAGGCCGGAGAGCAATATCCTTCCGTTCGGCAAGTCGATCGAGGGTGCCATTCCGGGCTTGCCCCTCTATTATGCGACCTCGATGCCGCTGAGAAAGTCGGCGGTCCCACTCCTGGCCGAGACGCACCAGGGGCGCCCCACAAAACTTGAGGGAAACCCGGCCTACGGGCCCCTTGGAGGCTCGACCTCCGTGCAGGCGCAGGGGTCTCTTCTCGACCTCTACGATCCCGACCGGGCAAGGGGCCATTCGCGGGACGGAGCTGCGCTCACGACGGCCGAGGTCAACGCGCTTCTTGCGGACCTGTCCAGAAGGTACGCGGCCACGAAGGGGGCCGGTTTGGCGTTTCTCGCGGGCGAATCCTCCTCGCCGACCCGTTCGCGGCTGGTTGCCCAGCTGCGGGACAAGCTTCCCAAGGCCGTCTGGGCCGAGTACGAGCCGGTCGTGGACGAGCCGCCCGTCCAGGCGGCCCAGGCCGTGTTTGGGAAGCACGTGAAGCCGATCCACCGGTTCTCGAAGGCGAGCCGGATTGTCTCGATCGACGCGGACTTCCTGCATGCCGAGGCCGGCAGCCTCTACTATGCGCGCGAGTTTGCCGCGGGGCGCCGTGTGACCAGCAAGGACGACCTGATGAACCGCCTTTACGTGGCGGAGAGCGGGTTGACCCTCACGGGATGCATGGCGGACCACCGGCTTCGGTTGGCGACGAGCCGGATGACCGCCTTTGCGGCGGCACTGGCGGCCAAGGTCACCGGGGACCCGAGCTACCTCGCCCACGCGAAGGGCCTGGAGGTGAAGTCCGAGTGGATCGCGGAATGCGCCAACGACCTGGCCGCGTACAAGGGGCAGAGCATTGTCGTGGCGGGCGCGCACCTGCCGGCGGCGGTCCACGCGGTCGTGTACGGCATAAACGCGGCCCTCGGCAATATTGGCGCCACCATAGATTTCGTGGAGATTCCGGCCCCGGATGCGGCGCCGATTTCCGCGCTCGCGGCGGCCATCCGGGACGGCGCCGTGAAGACGCTGGTGATCCTCGGGGGAAACCCGGCCTACAATGCCCCCGCCGACCTTGGGTGGTCCGAACTCCAGGGGTCCGTGGGCGAGGTCCTGCGGCTGGGAGCATCCCTGGACGAGACGTCGGCTCCCGCCGGGACCACGCATATCGCGGCCGCCCATTACCTCGAGTCGTGGGGAGACGCCCGGACCTTCGACGGGACGATCGTACCCGTCCAGCCGATGATCCTTCCGCTCTTCGGGGGGCTGACCGAGATCGAGGTTCTTGCCCGCATTGCGGGCGATGCGTATTCCGATTCCCACGCCCTTGTGGTCCAGACAATCGCCGGAAGCGTGGGCGGCGAGCCTTCCCTCCTCTTCCAGCGCTTCCTGCACGACGGCCTGCTGCCGGATTCCGCCTATCCCGTGGTTTCGGTGGACTTCGATCCCTCGGCCCTGGCGGGTCTCCTCAATTCCGTGCCGAAGCCAGGGGCTCCCACCAAGGATAGCCTTGAGGTTCGCTTCACGGTTGACGGCAAGATGGACGATGGCCGGTTCATCAACAACGGGTGGCTCCAGGAGTGCCCCGATCCGATCACCAAGCTGGCCTGGGACAACGCAGTCCTGATCAGCCCGCGCCTGGCCATCGAGCTCGGCATTGACCCGAAGCCCTCCCTTCTCCAAGTGGCCCGCAAGGAGGACCAGGACTGGGTCAAGGGCAAGGAGACCGCCCATGTGGTCGAGATCGCGGTGGGCGGAAGGACGGTCAGGGGGCCCGCCCATATCCAGCCCGGGCTTTCAAATTACACGGTGATCCTGCCGCTCGGCTACGGTAGGGCCGTCACAGGCCATGTCGGACGCGGATCCGGCTTCAACGCCTATGCGGTCCGAACGACGGACGCCCCGCACGTGGCGACCGGCGCCACGATTTCGGTGGTGGGCGAGCGCTCGCTGCTTCCCGACCTGCAGCAGCACTGGTCGATGGAGGGCCGCGACCTGGTCCGCGAGGCCAACTTCGAGGAGTACCTGTCCAATCCAGGCTACGTGAAGGACGTCGGGATGGAGGCGGAGACGCCTTCGACGCTGGGGGAAGAGGGCGAAAAAATGTCGCTCGCCGAGCAGTCGACCGCGATCCCGAGGGGCAACTCGCTCTACAACACGCCCAAGTTTGACGGCGTTCACCAGTGGGGGATGAGCATCGACCTGAACACCTGCTACGGGTGCAACGCCTGCGTCGTCGCCTGCCAGGCGGAGAACAACATCCCAATCGTGGGCCGCGACCAGGTCCTGCGCGGCCGCGAGATGCACTGGATCCGGATCGATCGCTACTACTCGGACGGCCGGGCGGACGCGGCGGCGTTCGGCGGGGAGGGCAACCGGGAGATTCCGGAGGATCCGCAAGTGTCGCTTCAGCCGGTCGCCTGCCAGCAGTGCGAGCTGGCCCCGTGCGAGATGGTCTGCCCGGTCAACGCGACGGTCCACGACGGCGAGGGCCTGAACGTGATGGCGTACAACCGCTGCGTCGGGACCCGCTACTGCGCCAACAACTGCCCGTACAAGGTGCGCCGCTTCAATTATTTCGACTATAACGAGCGCAGCCTCGACAGCCTCTATCTCGGCCCCCTGGGGCCGGAGGGCATGCCCGAGCTGGTGAAGATGGTCAAGAACCCGGAGGTCACGATCCGCATGCGCGGCGTCATGGAGAAGTGCACTTTCTGCGTGCAGAGAATCCAGAACGGCAAGATCCAGTGGAAGGTGAAGATGGCCCAGGCCGGCTCGCCCGGGGAGGTCGTCGTGCCCGACGGCACCATCCGGACCGCCTGCCAGCAGGCCTGCCCGGCCGGGGCCATCGTCTTTGGCAACATCGCCGACCCGAACAGCGCCGTCTCGCAGGCCAAGGGCAGGAGCCAGGACTACTCCCTGCTCGGCTACCTGAACACGCGCCCGCGGACCACCTACCTGGGCAAGCTCCGCAACCCGAATCCCAGGATGCCCGACTACCACGCGCTTCCGCTCAGCCGGGTGGAGCGCGCCAACAAGAACACGCCCGCGGGCTTTGACGAAGGAGCGAAAAGCTAAATGTCCCAGAACGACCACGCCGCAGCAGCCCCCGCCCCCGCAATCCTGCGGGAGGTGAGCCCCGCCGCGCTCCCGCGTCCGGCCCTGGTTGAGAACAACCGCAGCTTCTCGTGGATCAGCGACAAGATCTGCGGGATCGTCGAGGGCAAGACGCCCGTCTGGTGGTGGTGGTGCTTCGCGGTCGCCTGCTTCATCGCGTCCTTCACGGTCGCCGGCCTGATCTACCTTGTCGCGACGGGCATCGGCGTCTGGGGTCACCGCAACCCGGTCAACTGGGGCTGGCCGATCGTCAATTTCGTGTTCTGGATCGGCATAGGCCATGCCGGCACGCTGATCTCCGCCATCCTGTGCCTCCTGCGCCAGAAGTGGCGCACGTCCATCAACCGGGCGGCCGAGGCGATGACCATCTTCGCCGTCGTCTGCGCCGGCATCTTCCCGGTATTCCATGTGGGCCGCGTCTGGTACGCATGGTTCCTGTTCCCCCTCCCGAACTCGAACTACATCTGGCAGAACTTCCGGTCGCCTCTCGAGTGGGACGTCTTCGCGGTGTCGACCTACGGCACCGTGTCGGTGCTCTTCTGGTACGTCGGGATGATTCCGGACCTTGCCACGCTGCGGGACCGCTTCGCT
>CAZGOX010000129.1:0-7416 GCA_964527955.1 uncultured Opitutaceae bacterium
CGGGATTTCGGTTGTGCGCCCGGACCCCCGCCTCTAGGATCAGGGTGTTGCCCCAGGAACTACTTGAGCTAAGGAGCATTGGGAAATGCTTCGGCAGCAACCGGGTGCTCGAGGGAGTCTCCTTCGACCTGCGCGGGGGCGAGGTCCATGTCCTGGCCGGGGAAAACGGCGCGGGAAAGAGCACGCTGATCAAGATCCTGGCGGGAATCCACGCCGAGTATGAGGGGGAAATCAGGCTTCAGGGCCGCCCCGTGCGGTTTTCCAGCCCCCATGATGCGGCCCGCCATGGGATTTCCGTCATTCACCAGGAGATGTCCCTGGTCGAGTCCATGACCGCAGGGGACAACATACATCTTGGGCGCGAGTCGTGCCGGCTGGGCGGGTGGTGGCTGGACCGGCCCGCGCAACTCAAGCGGTCCCTCGGACTCTGCCGGCAGCTGGGCCTGGATCTGACTGCAGCGGACCTCGATCGCCCGGTCGGGGAGTTTCCCGTCTCGGCCAAGAACCAGATCGAGATTGCCAAGGCGCTGGCCTTTGAAGCGCGCATCCTTGTGATGGACGAGCCGACGGGCGCGCTCAACCGGGATGAGGTCGGGCGGCTCTTCGCCCTTGTCGAGGCGGCCAAGCGAAAGGGCTGCGGGATTGTTTTCATCACGCACAGGATGGCGGAGATCTATCACGTCGCCGACCGGATCACAGTCCTGCGGGACGGCAGGCGGGTGGCCACGGCGAAAAGAGGAGAGTGTCCGGAGTCGACACTCATCCAATGGATGATCGGTCGCGAACTTTCGCCGCTTTCGCCAAGTCGATCCGACCGGCCGGCCGGGGGCCCGGGCCGGCCCATCCTCGAGGTCGACGGCCTTACCGTGCCCGATCCGCGCCAAGGTCGGCCCCCAGCGGTCCGCGAGTTCTCGATCCGTCTCCACGCCGGTGAAATCGTCGGGCTCGCCGGTCTCCAGGGCTCGGGCGGCACGGAGTTGTTCCAGGGTCTGTTCGGAGCCCTCGGACCCGTGTGCGGCGGCCGGGTCCGGATCGACGGGAAAGCGTTCCGGCCGGAGAGCCCGTCCGCCTCGATTCGACGCGGTCTCGCCTATCTCACCGGGGATCGGAAGCGTTCCGGCCTGGTCCCCGGCCTCAGCGTCACGGGCAACATAACCCTCGCCTCGCTGCCCGCCCTTTCACCGGGGGGAGTGCTTCAGCCCGCGCGCGAGCGAAGGCATGCCGCCCGGCAGGCTGAAACCCTGCGCATCCGGCTCGCCTCGCTGGACCAGCCGGTCGGCACCCTTTCGGGAGGCAACCAGCAAAAGGTGGTGCTCGCAAAATGGATGGAGGTGCAGCCCAAGGTCCTGCTGCTGGAGGAGCCCACCCGCGGCATCGACATAGGCTCGAAGGTGGAGTTGTACTCGTTGATGGGACGGTTGGCCGCGCAGGGCCTTGCAATCCTGCTGATTTCCAGCGAGCTGCCCGAGTTGATGCACCTCTCGGAACGCATTCTGGCGCTTCACAGGGGCAGGGTGGCGGCGGAGTTCAGCCGCGCGGAGGCCACGCCCGAGAACGTGATGGCCGCGGCGATGGGGGTCCTTCCATGATGGGCACCTTGGTGCGGCGTTGGCTTGGGATCCCCTGGGTGCGCGCGCTCCTGGCGCTCGCGCTCGTGGTGTCGCTCGGATGCCTCTTCAATGCCGGCGGTGCATTTCTGCGCTGGAGCACCCACAGGGACATGCTGCGGCAGATCTCGGTCTACGGCATCCTCGCCTGCGGCATGACGCTTGTCATCGTGACGGGTGGGATCGACCTTGCCGTGGGAAGCATCCTCGGGCTTTGCTCGGTGCTCTTCGCCCAACTCTCACTCCACGGCGGCCAAGGCGCCCTGGCGGCTGTCGGATTGACGTTGGGGGCCGGACTGGCCACCGGCCTTGTGTCGGGAACCCTGGTGGCCCGGGCGAGGATCCAGCCGTTCATTGCGACGCTGGCCATGATGGTTTTTGCCCGCGGGTTGGCGAAGTGGAGTTCGGGCGGGCAGAAGATCTCACAGGCGGTGCAGGCCCCGGATGGAACCTTCAGCTACGTCGACCTTCCAAGGGCATTCGACGCGCTGGGCGGAAGCGTGCTCGGGGGAAACATCGCGGTCGTGACCCTGGTCTTCGGAGGGTGCCTTGCCGTGTCCTGGGTCGTGCTCGCGAAGCTTCGCTATGGACGTTACCTGCTTGCAACGGGCGGCAACGAGGAGGCCGCCAAGCTTTCCGGGGTGCCGGTAGTCCGCGCGAAGCTTCTCGCCTACGGACTGAGCGGGCTCTTCGCCGCGACCGCGGGGATCTGCCAGGCTGCGCAGGAACTGCAGGGCGATCCCGAGGCGGGAACCTCCTACGAACTCACGGCCATCGCCATTGCCGTGATAGGAGGCAACAGCCTGGCCGGAGGCCAAGGCGGCATCGGCTTGACGCTGCTCGGGGCCCTGACCATAGGATATCTCGAGAAGATTCTAAGCATCAACGCCGTCGGTGAGTCCAGCAGGCTGATGCTGACGGGCGCGATCATCATTGCCGCCGTGCTGCTCCAGAGGAGAAAGGCCGGCTGACCCCGGCCCGTCCCCAACCTCTCCAAAGCCCCATGCGAAAAGGAATCCTATTCCTCCCCCTCATCGCCAGCCTCGCCCTCGCGGCCGACCCATCCGCAGGCGGGAAGTGGCTCGTCGGCATGAGCCAGTGCAATCTCGGCGAGCCCTGGCGTGTGCAGATGAATGCCGACATCAGGGCGGCGGCGCAGGCCCACCCCGAGATCGAGGTCGTTTTCAAGGACGCCCAGAACGACACGCTCCGGCAAAGCGCCCAGATCGGCGAATTCGTCAATTCCGGCGTCGATGTGCTGATCGTCTCGCCGAAGGAGGCGGCGCCGCTCACGCCGCCGATTGCCGACGCCTACCGCAGGGGCGTCCCTGTCATAGTCCTCGACCGAAAGGTGCTGGGGAACGCGTTCACCCAGTTCATTGGCGCCGACAATCGCACGATCGGGCGGTCGGCGGGCCTCTGGATCGCCAGTCGGCTGGCGCAACTGCCGGTCGTGAGGGCGGGCGGCAGGGCCCGGGTCGTGGAGCTCAAGGGCCTCATGACCTCGACGCCGGCGCAGGACAGGGATTCCGGTTTTCGCGAGGGGATCAGGGGGGCGCCGATCGACATCGTCTTCGAGGCCGACATGAAGTGGCTCGAGCCGGCGTCCCGGGAGGAGATGGAGTCGGCCCTGGCAGTGAATGACCGGATCGACCTCGTGTACGCGCACAATGACCCCGGCGCCCACGGCGCGTACCTGGCGGCGAGAGCCGCCGGCAGGGCTGACGGAATCATCTTTGTCGGCATCGACGGCCTCCCCCAGGAAGGCCGGGTCTATGTCCGGCAGGGAATCCTCGCCGCGAGCTTTGAGTATCCCACGGGAGGCCGCGAAGCCGTCGAATCGGCGATCAAGCTCCTGCACAAGGAGCCCGTGCCGAGGGAGATCAGGCTCAAGTCGCGGTTCTTCACCCGCGACAATCTTTCCCGCGGAGGCGAATGGATCCCATGAGCGGCGGAATCAGGAGGGAATCCCCCCGCGTGCTGCTCGCGGCAAGCGGCGACCTGCGCGCTTCGGCCAACCTGGTCTGCTGGCCCGCCCAGGCAGCCATGGAGAAGGCCCTTGCTGCCGCCGTGGCGAGGCAGGGCCGCACGATCGTCCGGGCGCATCCCTACAAGCCCGGCGAGAAGCACGGGTTCATCGCATCGCAGAAGGAGGGGCTGGAGGTTTTCTCCCGGATCGACCGGGACGCACCCCTGATCGTCGCCGAGGCGGTATGGCAGTATTCGCACCATGTGCTCGGCGGTTTGCTCGCACACCGGGGCCCGGTCCTGACGGCGGCAAACTGGTCCGGCACGTGGCCCGGGTTGGTGGGGATGCTGAACCTCAATGCATCGCTCACCAAGGCCGGTGTGTCGTATTCCACGATCTGGAGTGCGGACTTTTCCGACGAGTTTTTTGTCAGGGGGTTGTCCCGCTGGCTGAAGACCGGCCGACTGGAGCACGACACGTCCCATGTGAAGCCCCTTGCCAGCGCCTCCGTTCCCTCCAGGGCGCGCGCCGTCGCAAGGAGGATCGCCGCCGACCTCCGGCTCCGCAAGTCCATCATGGGCGTCTTCGACGAGGGCTGCATGGGAATGTACAACGCGATCATTCCGGACGAGCTCCTCTTCAAGGCCGGCGTCTTCAAGGAGCGTCTCTCCCAGTCGGCGCTGTACCATGCCGCGACGCGCGTGGGCGCCGGGGAGGCGGCTGAGGTGCATGCGTGGCTCGTCCGAAAGGGGATGAGGTTTCGGCTCGGCACCGATGCGGCAACGGAGCTGACCAAGGACCAGATTCTCTGGCAGTGCAGGACCTATGTGGCGGCGGCGCGCATCGCCGATGAATTCGGATGCGAAACCATCGGCATCCAGTACCAGCAGGGGCTGAAGGACCTGCTTCCCGCGTCCGACCTCGCAGAGGGCCTGCTGAACAACTCCGACCGTCCCCCGGTGAGGAACACCGCCGGCCGCGTCATCCGGCCCGGGCGGCCGATCACCCACTTCAACGAGGTCGACGAGTGCGCCGGGCTGGACGGCCTGTTGACCCAGCGCGTGCACGCGGCGCTGGGCCAGCCGGTCGAGAACACGCTGCACGACCTTCGCTGGGGGGATTGGGACAGAAGCGGGACAACGCCGGATTATGTCTGGGTCTTCCTCATCTCCGGAAGCGCGCCCCCGGCCCACCACATCGGCGGCTATCGGGGAACCGATTCCGTGCGCCAGCCGCCGATGTACTTCCGGCTGGGGGGCGGCACCGTCCGGGGGATCGCGAAGCCCGGCGAGATCGTCTGGAGCAGGGTCTTTGTCGAGGCAGGCAAGCTCAAGATGGACCTCGGGCGGGCCAGGGTCGCCTCCCTGCCGGCGGCCGAGACGGAGAGGCGCTGGAGGGAAACGACCCCGCAGTGGCCGATCATGCATGCGGTCACGCACGGGGTGAGCCGGGACCAGATGATGGCACGGCACAAGTCCAACCACGTGCACGTTGCCTACGCAAAGTCGGCCGGCGAAGCCGACGTCGCCCTCTACACCAAGGCGGCCCTCGCGGAGGAACTCGGCCTGGAGGTCAGCGTGTGCGGCACCAAGGCAAACGGGAGACCTTTCTAACCCCCAACCCCCGAACCACAAGGCCACTGCCATGATCATTGTTCACTCCACCGCCATAGCCATCGCGATGTGCATGGTCACCATGCTCTGCTGGGGGTCGTGGGCCAACACCCTGAAACTCGCCGGCAAGGAGTGGCGGTTCCAGCTTTTCTACTGGGACTACGCCATCGGCGTCCTGCTGCTGTCACTCATTCTCGCGTTCACCATGGGCAGCGGCGGAGACGAGGGGCGCGGCTTCCTCGCGGACCTGCGCCAGGCCGACGCACATTGGCTGGGGATGGCCTTTCTGGGAGGGGTCATTTTCAACCTGTCGAACATCCTCCTGGTCGCGGCTATCGACATCGCAGGGCTTGCCGTGGCGTTCCCGGTCGGCGTCGGCCTTGCCTTGGTGCTCGGCGTCGTCACCACCTACCGTTCGACGGGAGTTGGCAGCGTCCCGATGCTCACCGCGGGCGTCGGGGCCATCCTGGTGGCCATCCTCCTCGATGCGATGGCCTACAGGCGCCTGGCCGGCGGCGACAAGGGGACGTCGGCCAAGGGCCTCGTGCTGTCCGTGTCGGCCGGGGTGCTCATGGGCTGGTTTTACAGCTTCGTGGCGCAATCGATGGCCACCATCAAGCCTTCGGATGGGATCGCGTTGCTTGAGCCGGCCGGCAAGCTCACACCCTACACGGCGATCGTGTTGTTTTCGGCCGGACTGCTCGCCTCCAATTTTCTCTGGAACAGCATCATGATGGTCAGGCCGTTCACGGGCCCTCCCGTCCCGTTCGGCGATTACTTTTCGAAGGGGAATGCGAGGCTGCACCTGATCGGGATCCTGGGAGGCGCCATCTGGAACCTCGGGATGTCCTTCAGCATCATCGCGAGCACGAAGGCCGGGGCTGCGCTTTCCTACGGGCTTGGCCAGGGAGCGACCATGATCGGGGCCTTCTGGGGCGTCTTCGTCTGGAAGGAATTCCGGGGGGCGCCCCCGGGCACAAACCGGATGCTGGGGGCTATGTTCCTATTCTACATCGCCGGCCTCGGCATCCTCATCCTGTCAAAATCCTGACGGCCTTGGAACGGGCATGAAAAGACCAAGCATTGTGGTGGTCGGCAGCTCCAACACCGACATGATCATCCGACTCGCCCGGCTGCCGAGTCGGGGGGAAACGGTCCTGGGCGGCAAGTTTTCCATTGCGGCCGGGGGAAAGGGAGCGAACCAGGCGGTCGGGGCCGCGAGGGCCGGGGGCCGCGTGACCTTCATAGCAAGGCTGGGCAAGGACATGCTCGGGGACAAGGCCGCCGCAGGCTTCGCGAAGGAACGCATTGACACCAGTTTCATCACAAGGGACCCATCCTCTCCATCGGGAATCGCCCTGATCTTCACCGAGGAGGGAGGAGAAAACATCATAGCGGTGGCCGCGGGATCCAACGGCCGGCTTTCGCCCAAGGACGTAAGGAGGGCGAGAAGGGCGATCGCCGGTGCGCGCGTCCTTGTCACCCAGCTTGAGACGCCGCTGCCGGCCGTGCGCGAGGCGGCATCGCTGGCCGCGCGGGTCGGCGCGCTTGTAATTCTCAACCCGGCCCCGGCGCGACCGCTGCCGGACAGTCTGCTCAGGAAAGTCTCCATCCTTACGCCAAACGAGACCGAGGCCGAGCTGCTGACCGGGATCAGTGTGCGTGGCCCCGCGGATGCGGGCAGGGCTGCGACCCGGCTGCTGGAAAGGGGCGCGCAGGCCGTGATTGTGACGCTGGGCCGCCGGGGTTGCCTTGTCGCAACCGGGTCGGACCGGACGCTCGTGCCCGGGTTCAGCGTCAAGGCGCTCGACGCAACCGCCGCCGGGGACGTTTTCAACGGCGCGCTGGCGGTCGCCCTGGGGGAGGGCAGGCCACTGCTGGAGTCGGCCCGCTTCGCCAATGCCGCGGCGGCGATCTCAGTGACCCGCCTGGGCGCCCAGCCCTCGGCCCCGACAAGGAGGGAAATCGAGGCCCTTCTTGCACGAACCTCCCGCAAGGGCCGGGGTAGTGGGTCCATTTGAATCCCGGATGGGTTCTCGAAGGTCGACCGTGTGAGGCTTTGCGAACGAAAGGCGACCGGAGAGAACCCATCCGGGATTCAAATGGATCCACTACCGAGACCGGAAAGCCGTTGACAGGGCATGACCGCTGGCCAACGTTCTTCTCCCCAACTGTTGCAGGGTGGAGCAGCCTGGTAGCTCGTCAGGCTCATAACCTGAAGGTCGTT
>CAZGOX010000130.1:0-3110 GCA_964527955.1 uncultured Opitutaceae bacterium
GGTAGAGTCCGATGTTCATCCGGGCCGCAATGTAGCAGCACCGATGCCAAGATCATAACTAGTTGGTATACAACCAACTATAATGCATCATACCCTCCGGGCAACTTTCCCTCCCCCACCCGGGCAGAAAATGCCGGGCCGTTTCACGCCAAGACCGCTACCTCGTCCCGTAGAGGCACTCGACCTCCATCCGCTCCCCGCAGGCGCAGGTTATCACGAGGCGGACGACCTTGTCCCCCTCCTTCACGGCCTCGATGTTGGGCCGGGCGTTTGCCGGCGCCGGGTGCACCAATCCGGCGATCGGTGTCACGGACCTCGAGGATGGCCCCATGGAAAGGGAATTCGTGGAGTTCGACTTTCTGCCCTGCAGGTACGGTTTCATGGTAGGGAGGAAAGGGTTGGGTTGAGCTTCCTGTCCTGCAGCGGCTTGTCGTGGTTGGTCTCGGCATTCCTGTCGGCGATCAGGCTCAGGCTGATGGTGATGCGCTGGTTGGCCTGGGCGTCCGGCCGTTCGCCGGTGATGGGACGCGTGTCCGCAAACCCGGTCACGCGCTCGATCAGGCGCGGGTCCACGGCGTAGTGGACAAGCATGCGGCGCGCCGTGTTGGCCCTGTCGGCGGAAAGCTCCCAGGCGGAGTAGTCGTCCTTCTTGAAGTCGATGTTGGCGCGGGTGTGCCCGTCAATGGCGACGTGAAACCGGTGGCGTTCCACGAGCCAGGCAAGGTTTTGCAGCAGGAACTTGCCCCAAGGCGTGAGATCGGCGCCCTTGTCCGAAAAGAGGGGCGCCCTCGCGCGGTCGAACAGGGTCACGCGCAGTCCGTCGCTCGTGATCTCAATGTCGATGGGCTTCTGCCGGTCGCTCTGGTCAATGTGAAGCAGCCGGAAGAAGTCCGCCGCCACGGAATTCAGGAAGCTCGTGTCGACCGGGTGGCCGTTTTGGGCCGCCTTGTCCGCGTCGGTCTCCTTCCCATCGTGCCCCGAATTGCTCGGCTTGTTGAAGGGCATCACGCCCGAGTGGTCGACCATGGGGCTCCTGAAGGGCTGTTGAAAGTACTGGGACGTGGCGATGAGGATCTTCTGGTCCTGGGCCGAGATCCAAAGGACCATGAATAGCGCCATCATGGCCGTGACGAAGTCCGCGTAGGCCACCTTCCAAGCTCCGCCGTGGGATGCCGCTTTTTTTGCCATGGTGCCAAAGGTTACCTGGCGGTGCCCAACTCCTTGGTGGCCGCCTGGAATTCCTCGCCGTCGGGCTGGACCGCGCTTTCGAGCGAACGACGGGCGATCTCGACCGCAGTGAAGGGGGCCAGCCCCTTGGCAAACCCCGCCACCGCCTGCTTGATGCAGCGCAGGTACTGGGCGTCGGAGGCGTTGTTCAGCCGGATCCTGTTTGCGATCGGATTGACGAAGCCATACGCGCAGAAGATCCCCAGCAGCGTGCCGGTCAGGGCCGCGGCGACATGCTCGCCGACCGCAGCCGGGCCGTCGGCGATCGAGGCCATGGTGGTGATGATGCCCAGGACCGCGGCCACGATGCCGATACCCGGCAGGGAGTCGCCGATCAACTGGAGCATGTGGACGGGCTGGTCCGCCTCCTCGGACTTTGCCTCGAGCTCCGCGTGCATCAGCGACTCGAGCTGGTCGGGCTTGATCTTGCCGTCGATGACGGGCTTGAGGCCGTTGCACAGGAACTGCACCCGCTCCTCGTTCTCAAGGAGCGACGGGTACTTCTTGAAGATCGCGCTCTGGGCCGGCTCCATGACATGCTCCTCAAGCGCGATCAGGCCGTTTCGCCGGCCCACCATGAAGAGCTCGTACAGGAGCTTCAGCAGTTCCATGCATTCCACCCTCCCGACGGTCTTGTTCAGGATCGCCGCTTTGATCTTGGCAAGGATGTCCCTGAGGATGTGGGCCGGGCAGGCAATGATCAACAGGCCGAACGCGATGCCAAGGATCACCACAAACTCCGACAAGTGAAGGAGCACCAACGGCTTGCCTCCCCCCAGCATGAAGCCGCCGAGGGTGGATGCAAGGACGATAAGTGCTCCGATGAGGACAAGCATGCGAACGGGTGCCTGGCTCGGGGGCTACCGGTTGCGCGCCCGTCCGAGAAAGGCCCGAAGACTGATGATGGTTTGTGAGTGAATCTGGCAGATGCGCGACTCCGTAAGCCCGAACACCGCAGCGATTTCGGCAAGGCGCATGTTCTCGAAGTAATACATTGCAAGTATCTTCCTAGGGATATCGGGCAATTCCTTGATTCGCTGAACCAAAAGTTCGCGAAGTTCCTGCTTTTCCATCTTTTCGCGGCCGGTCTCGTCGGTCTCGTCCGCGAGCAATTCATGCAGGGACACGCCGTCCGAGCTTTCATTTTCCGACTGTTGGTCGATGGCGACAAAGATGACCGGGCGCGATTCCTCGAGCCATTTGGCGTACTCCTTGGGCGTCAGCCCCAGCTCCGTGCAGATTTCCTCCTCGGTCACGGCGCGGCCCATGCGCTGCTCCAGGGCGCCGATCGCCTGCTTCAGCTTGCGGGCCCGGGCCCGCGCGCGGCGCGGGCACCAGTCCATCCTCCTCAGTTCGTCGAGGATCGCCCCGCGGATCCTCATGGCCGCGTAGCTGGCAAACGTGTTGCCCTGGTCGGGGTCGTACTTGCGCACAGCCGCGAGAAGCCCGGTGATGCCGACGCTGTACAGGTCCTCGGCATCGATGTGCGACGGCAGCACGAGCTTGATGCGGTCCACGACGTTGCGGACCAGGGGCAGGAAGCGCTCGATCAAATCCTTTTCATCGACGGCGCCCGAAGAAACCCCCTGGTAGGCGCGCCAGGCGGCGGCCACAGGGGAGGCATCCATGCCGTTGGTGGGAACGGCTGCAGTATTCATGGTTTGTGAGGGGGAATTCGACATGGTTTACGGCTTTCCAGTTTTTGGTGTGATCCGCACGGCCGCTGCGCGCTGGCGGGTGACATACGTCTCGCGAAAGCCGTGCTGGAGCACCGACCAGAACCACCGGAACGCGATGGCGCAGGCCAGGCATCCGACGGCTCCGTCGAGAAGCACGCGGTTGGGGGAGCATCCCGCGGAGAGGGCGCCCATCGCTGCGGCGAG
>CAZGOX010000130.1:3210-7376 GCA_964527955.1 uncultured Opitutaceae bacterium
GCCGCATGGTCGTAGGCCGCATTCAGCACCAGCACCCGCTGGTGGATGCGCTCGCGGTCCAGGAATTCGGAAAGGGCGGTGTTCTCGGAGGGCTCGGCCGCCGAGAAGGCAGGGACGTCAAAGTAGACAAAGCCGCCTGGCACGGCCGGCTCGGTCGCCGCCGGATAGCGGGCGACGGGCACCCCGAGCGCCTCCCCGAAAACGGGCAGGGGCCCCGAGGGGTTGGGCCGGTCGAATTCCACGGTGACGACGTGTCCAAGGCGCCCCCTTCGAAATACCTCCGTGCCCAGCCACTTGCACAAGGCTGTCGTCCGTCCCACCCCCGGTCCGCCGAGGAACGCGGCCCGTTCGAGCGGCGTGCGCCTCCAGCGCCGTTCGGCGTCGCGCCGGAGGTGCTCGCCCGCCTCGGCGAGGGCCCGATGCAGGGGCCATGAGGAGGACTCCTCCCAGAAGGGTGCGGACTGGAGGCGCCCGAGCGCCACCTCGGAAAGCCCGGACCGCCGAAGAAGATCCTTGAGGGGCCTCTCCCGGGCTGCGGCATGGCGCGGGCCCGCGGCCTCGGCCGGCTCCGGCGATGCAGGGGCCGCAACGGCATCCACCTGGGCGATCACCTCGAGGCGCGGAGCCGACCACAGGCGCTGCAGCCCGGGCGCCGGGATCGAGCGCACGGACAGGACGCGGGCGTCGGGGCCGAGGCGCCCGCGGATCATTCCGGCGGCCTCCTCCGCGGAAGCCACGACGAACTTGTAGCAGGGTCCCGTCGGGGTGGATGGAAGGTGGGGGGTCATGGGGCTGGTTCGTCAGGCGGCCTTCAGGGCGGTTTCCGACCGGGCCAGGTGGGCCGGCAGCGGCAGGATCCCCGCGTTCTCGATCTCGGTCGCCGCGGGGAGCTCCTGGAAGGCGAGCACGATCAGGCGCGGGTACGAGGGCTCGAGGAATCGGCGGATCGCGAGCCTTGTCTCCGCGGAGACGATGAGCACGGCGGTCAGGTTCCTGGCCGCAAATTCCGCCGCCCGCCGGCCGACCTCGTCGAGCAGGTGCCTGCCCGTGGCGGGGTCCAGCGCAAGGCCGACCTCGGTGGGCGAGCGGTGGATCTTGCCGGCCAGGATCTGCTCCAGCCGGGGGTCGAGCGTCAGCGCCCGCAGGAACCCCGGGCGGCACTCGTATTCAGGAACAAAATACATGCCGAGGCGGCGCCGCACGAGCTCGGCCAGGTCGTCGGGGTTCTTGGAGAGGGGCGCGAAGTCGGCCACGGCCTCGAGGATGATCGGCAGGTTGAGGACCGCCAGGCCCTCGCGCAGCAGGTTCTGCAGCACCCTCTGGATGATGCCGATGCTGACGAGGTCGGGCAGCAGCTCGGCGACGAGCGCGGGATGCGTCTGCTTGAGGTGGTCGGTGAGGGCCTGGACCTCCTGGCGCCCGAGCAGCAGGTGCGCGTTCGCCTTGAGCGTCTCGGCCAGGTGGGTGATGAGGACGGACGAGGGGTCGACGACCGTGTAGCCGTTGAGCTCCGCGGTCTTCTTCTCGTTCTCCTCGATCCAGGTCGCCTCGAGCTTGAACACGGGCTCGCGCGTCGGCGCGCCGCGCAGGGCGACGGTGCTGCCGGACACGTTCATCGCCAGCCAGCGGTTCGCCATCAGCTCCCCGCGGGCGACCACCTTGCCCCGGATGAGGAAGCGGTATTCGTTCTGGCCGAGCTCCAGGTTGTCGCGGACGGAGACGGGCGGCACGACGATGCCCCGCTCCCGCGCGAGGTTCTTGCGCACGCCGGTCACCCGGGCGAGCAGGTCGCCGCCGCGCTTTGCGTCGGCGAGGCCGAGCAGTCCCAGGCCGACCTCGATTGCGAAGACATCCAGCTCGGTGAGCTTGCGCACATCGTCGGCGGGAACGGCGGGGCCCGCGGGCGACGCCCCGTTCTTGGCGGCCCCTCCCCTGCCCGGGCGGGCGCGGCCGGAAGTCGCCGGGGTGGCCGCCGCGGCCGATCCCTCGCCCGCGGCATCGGTCCCCCTTACGGTGCGCGACATAAGGTGCGCCATGCCGGCCAGCAGGAAGAAGGGCACCATCGGCATGCCGGGCATGAGGCCGAAGATGGCGAGCATGGCCGAGGCGATGCTGAGGGCGCGCGGGTAGCGGAAAAGCTGGCCGGCGATCTGCGCGCCGAGGTTTTGGTTCTCGGAAGCCCGGGTGACCAGCAGGCCGGCGCCGATCGATATGATCAGGGCCGGGATCTGCGAGACCAGGCCGTCGCCGATCGAAAGGACCGTGAACTTCTGCAGGGACTCCGTCAGGGAAAGGTCCATCTGGAACACGCCAATGGCGAAGCCGCCGGTGACGTTGACCAGCGTGATGAGGATGCCTGCGATGGCGTCGCCGCGCACGAACTTCGAGGCGCCGTCCATCGCGCCGTAGAAATCCGCCTCCTTCTGGATCTTCACCCGGCGGTGCGTGGCCGTCGCCTCGTCGATGATCCCGGCGTTCAGCTCGGCGTCGATGGCCATCTGCTTGCCCGGCATCGCGTCGAGGGTGAAGCGCGCCGTCACCTCGGCGATGCGCCCGGCGCCCTTGGTGATGACGACAAAGTTGATGACGACGAGGATCACGAACACCACGGCGCCGACGATGTAGTTGCCCCGGATGACGATGTGGCCGAAGCCGTTGATGATCTCCCCCGCGTAGCCGTTGACCAGGATCTGGCGGGTCGAGCTGATGTTCAGGGCGAGCCGGAACAGGGTGAGGGTCAGCAGGATGGTCGGGAAACCGGAGAACTCCGGCGGGTCCTTGACATAGATGATCGCCAGGAGCACCAGCAGCGAGAGCCCGATGTTGAGCGACAGCAGCAGGTCCAGCATGAACGGCGGGACCGGGAGCACGAGGAGCAGCACGGTCCCGAAGAGGCCGAACGTGAACAGCAGGTCGGCGCGCTGCAGGAGCTTCACGATGAAATGGCTGGAGCCGGAGGTTTGCATCGATCAGGCCTCGAGTTCGAGCCGGCGCGACCGCAGGCGGTGGAAGTAGTACCGGTGCGTGCGGTAGACCAGGGCCAGGATCTCCGCCACGGCCTGGTAGAGCTCGGGCGGGATGTTCTCGCCCACGCGGCCCATCGCGAAGAGCAGCCGGGCCACCGGCTTGTTCTCCACTGTGGGGACGCCGTGCTCCCCGGCGATCGCCTTGATCCTCTGCGCAAAGCGGTTTTCGCCCTTGGCCAGGACGATCGGTGCGCGGTCCTTGGTGCGCTCGTACTTGAGCGCGACCGCGTAGTGGGTCGGGTTCGTGATGATCACGTCGGCGGTCGGGACGGCCGACAGCATCTGCTTCTGCAGGAGGCGGCGGGCCAGGCGGCGGCGGAAACCCTTCACGCGGGAGTCCATCTCGCTGCTCCTCATCTCCTCCTTCACTTCCTCGCGCGTCATCATCAGGTCCCGGGACACCTTGAGCTTCTCGTAGCCGTAGCTGATGGCCGCGACGACGCTCATGGCGAGGAGCAGCCGCGTGAACAGCTCGGTGGCGGCCTGGCTGATGAACTTCCCGAGGTAGGACACCTCGACGGGCGCGGTGAAGAGCGGATCGAGCAGCAGCTTGCGCGCCCCCACCCACAGCATCATCCCGATCGCGATCATCTTGAGCAACTCAATGCCCGCGTGGATGAAGACCTGCTTCGAGAAGATCCTCTCGTAGCCCGCCGTGAGGTTGAGCCGCTCCCATTTGAACCCGAGCGCCTTCGGGGTCAGGTTGAAGCCGCTCTGGAGCCCGCCGGCCAGCAGGGCCGCGCCTCCCGTGGCGAAGAGCACGGGCAGGATGACGGGGGCGACGACCAGGACGATCTCGCCGAAAAGCGTGACCACCGTGTCGGGCCGGACGTCCATTCGGGGAAACTTGGTGAAGATCCCGATCCAGAATTCGCCGACCCGCTCGACGCAAAGGTTTCCGACAAAGCCCACCATGGCCAGCGCCGCCGCGAGCGAGAAGACCATCTGCATCTCCGGCACCCTGGCGAACTGCCCGCGATCCATCGCCTCGCCCAGGCGTTTCCCCGTCGGCTGCTCGGTTTTTTGGTCCTTCTCTTGATCGGCCATCCGTGACCCATGAGCAATGGTGATGCCAATGCGCTTCGCTGCTTTTCAATCCATTGCCATGCAATGAATTAAACTTAGATCCCCCGCGGGTCC
>CAZGOX010000131.1:0-7336 GCA_964527955.1 uncultured Opitutaceae bacterium
CGGCTTGCGGGTTGGAGGAATTTCGCATATCGGTTCGGCTACCCATGACCCCGCTACCCCGCCTGAAACGCGGCCTGTGCGCCCTCGCGCTGGCCCTCGCAACCTTGTCGGCGGCTGCGGCCGCCGGCCGCTACCAGAACTTCTCGACGGCGATCTACATCCCGATCCGCGTCGTCGTGCAGTTCAAGGACCCGCAGGTGCTACAGCACGACTGGGACACGATCAGCCGCCAGCTCAAGGTCGACAAGGTCTACATCGAGTCGTACCGCAGCTACGAGGTTGCCGACGAGCAGGTGCTCGAGCAGGTGAAGAAGTTCTTCCTCGACCGGGGCGTGAAGGTTGCGGGCGGGATGGCGCTGTCCGCCGGCGGCGGCGGCGGCCAGTTTGAGTCGTTCTCCTACACCGACCCCAAGGTCCGCGAGTATGTGAGCGGCGTGGTCGCGATGACCGCCCGCCACTTCGACGAGATCATCCTCGACGACTTTTTCTTCGTGAACACGAAGACGGATTCCGACATCGCGGCGAAGGGAGCCCGGACCTGGACCCAGTTCCGCCTGGACCTGATGGACGACGTTGCGGAAAACCTCCTGATCAAGCCCGCGAGGGCCGCCAACCCGGCCTGCAGGATCGTGATCAAGTTTCCCAACTGGTATGAGCATTTTCAGGGGCTGGGCTACGACTTGGACAAGGAGCCGAAGATGTTCGACGGGATCTACACGGGTACGGAGACGCGGGAGGGGGTCGTCACCGACCAGCACCTCCAGCCCTACGAGAGCTACCAGATCTTCCGGTACTTCGAGAACATCAAGCCGGGCGGGAACGGCGGCGGATGGGTGGACACGTACGACGTCCGTTACCTCGACCGCTATGCGGAGCAGCTCTGGGACACCCTCTTCGCCAAGGCCCCCGAGATCATGCTCTTTGAGTGGTCCGCCATGCTGAACCCGGTGCAGCCGGGCGACCGCTATGCCTGGCAGGGGCTTCCCACGAGCTTTGACTATGGGCAGATCCGTCCGCCGTACTTCCTCCAGCCCGCCGGGAGGGCGCCCGAACCGACGATGGCCCGCGTGGCCGGATATTCCCTGGAGCAGGTCGACGCCTTCCTCGGGAAGCTGGGCAACCCGATCGGCATCGCCAGCTACAAGCCCTACCAGTCGACCGGGGAGGACTTTCTTCACAACTATCTCGGGATGATCGGGGTCCCGATCGACCTCCACCCCGACTTTCCGACGGCGGCGAGCCTGGTGCTGCTCACCGAGTCGGCGAAGTTCGACCCCGACATTGTCGCCAGGATCAAGGGCCAGCTCACGGCCGGGAAGTCCGTGGTGATCACCTCGGGACTTCTCCGGGCGCTCAAGGGACGGGGAATCGAGGACATCGCGGAGCTGGAGTACACCGACCACAAGGTGGCGGTGCAGGACTACTGGGGGGCGTACGGGGCCGGCAACGGCAACGAGTTCGGCGGGCCGGGGCCGCACCCGGCCGTCCTCTTCCCCGAAATCCGCTTCCTCACGAACGAGACCTGGCCCCTCATCCGCGGCGTGGCCGACGGCACCGGGTTTCCGCTCCTTCTCATGGAGAAGTACTCCAAGGGGGCGCTCTATGTGCTGACGGTCCCCGAGAACTTTGCGGACCTGTACCGCCTTCCCCCGGAGGTCACCTCGGAAATCAAGTCGTACGTCATGCGGGACTTTCCGGTCCGCGTGGAGGGGCCGGCGCAGGTCGCCCTCTTCGCCTACGACAACCACACCTTCATCGTGCAGTCATTCCTGCCGGTGGAATCGGACGTGCGGGTCCTGGTCTCCGGGGGCCCCGCGGTGCTGCGGGACCTCGTGACGGGACAGGTGATCGCGGGCCAGCCCGTGGTCCACCGGTCCTTTGGCCGCCGCGCCTCAGACAACGAGGATCCGCGGTGCGCCTTCACGGTCCACGTGATGCCGCACAGCTACTGCGTCTTCGCCTCCGAGGCGGTCGCGGCGCCGTCCAGGTAATACTCCGCGAACGCAAGCTTGTCGGCCGTCTCCTCGATCACCTTGGAGATCGGCTTTCCCGCGCCGTGGCCCGCCCGCGTCTCGATCCGGATCAGGATCGGCAGGGCTCCCGGGCCGTCGTAGGCGGAGGCCTGCATCTGCGCGGCGTACTTGAACGAGTGCGCCGGATAGACCCGGTCGTCATGGTCCGAGGTCGTGACGAGGACGGCCGGGTACCGCGCCCCGCGCTTCACGTTGTGAAGCGGCGAGTAGGCGCGCAGCACCCTGAAGCCTGCGGAGTCGTCGCTCGACCCATAGTCTGCGACCCAGGCCCATCCGATCGTGAATTTCTGGAAGCGGAGCATGTCCATGACGCCGACGTCCGGCCACGCGACCCGGCAGAGGTCGGGGCGCTGGTTCAACGTGGCCCCGACCAGCAGCCCCCCGTTGCTCCCTCCGCTGATCACCAGGCGCGAGGGCGAGGTGTACCGGTTCGCAAAGAGCCAGTCCGCCGCCGAGATGAAGTCGTCGAAGACGTTCTGCTTTCGCTCCTTCATCCCCGCCTCGTGCCACGCCTCTCCGTACTCCCCTCCCCCGCGAAGGCTTGGCTGGGCATACACCCCTCCCTGCTCCATCCAGGCCAGGTTCGACACCGAGAAATACGGGGTCATCGAGACATTGAAGCCGCCGTAGCCATACAGCAGGGCCTTCGCCGAGCCGTCGAGCACGAGACCTCTCTTCGACGTTATGAACATCGGCACCTTCGTGCCGTCCTTGGACGGGTAAAAGACCTCCCTGGTCTCATAGGCGGCCGGGTCGAAGGCAACCTGGGGCGCATGGAAGGCCTCGCTCGCCCCGGAGTTCACATCGCAGCGAAAGTTGGTCGCCGGATAGGTGAAGGACGTGAAATTATAAAACAGCTCCGGGGACTCCTCGTGGCCGCTGAACCCGCCCACCGATCCGATCCCGGGAAGCGGGATTTCACGGACCAGGCCCCCGTCCTCCGAGTACACGAGCAGGCGGCTCGCGGCGTCGTGCAGGGTCTTCATCACCACCCTGCCCCCGACAATGCCGGAGTCCTCGATCGTGTCGGGACCCTCGGGGACCACGGTCCGCCACGCCGCCGGGCCCGGATCGCGCAGGTCGATCGCGACGACCCTGTTGCGCGGGGCGCCCAGGTTGGTCTGGACAAAGAACACTGGCCCGCGGTTTCCGATGACGTTGTACTTGGCATTCCACTCATCGGCCACCCTGACCGCGGGTGCCCCGACCTCCGGCGCCGCCGGGTCGGCCAGGTCGACGACGCGCAGGAGGTTGTTCACGGAGTCGCCCCGGCCAATCGAGATGACCGCGTAGCGCCCGTCCTCCGACACGCCCGCGTAGAGCAGCCATTTCGGCTCGGAGGGAATCGCCAGCACAAGCGCGTCGCTCTCCTGCTGGGTGCCCAGGCGGTGGTAGTAGATCGCCTGGTTCGCGAGGGCGTCGAACGTCCCCCCGGTCCCCTTTCCCTCCTTCGGCCCGGGAAACCGCGAGTAGAAGAACCCGCGGCCGTCACGGGTCCAGGACAACCCCGAGAACTTGACCCAGCGGATGACGTCCGCCGTGTCGCGCCCGGTCGCCACGTCGCGAACCCGAAATTCGTTCCAGTCTGAGCCCGCCACCGCCGTTCCGTACCCGAGCCACCTGCCATCGTGGGACACCTCCGTGGTGGTGAGCGCGATGGTCCCGTCCGCGGCGAGGGGATTGGGGTCGAGAAGGACCCTGGGCTGGGCCGCGAGCCCCGATTGCACAAACAGCACGGACTGATTCTGGAGGCCGTCGTTCTTCCGGTAGAATACGAGCCCGGCCTCCGTGAAGGGCAGCCCGTAGCGCGGATAGTTCCAGAGTTCCTTCAGCCGGGCCGCGTACCGGGCGCGCTGCGGGAGCTTGTCGAGGACACCAAAGGTGAGTTCGTTTTCGGCCGCCACCCATGCCCGGGTCTCCGGAGAATCGAGGTTCTCCAGCCAACGGTAGGGGTCGGCGACCTTGGAGCCGTGGTAGTCGTCGACGACCTCGCCCCGCGGGGCCGCGGGATACGCCCAGGGGGGTTGCGCGCACGACATCGCCGCGGAGCCAATCAGCAAAGCCGGGGCGAACAAAGGCAAAAGGCGGGCGGCGGTTCGCATGCGGCCAGTGTTGCAAATGAAACCTGAAACTCAACCGACGTTTTTAGGTAGGGACGGGCGGCCCGCCCGTCCGGGCAAACCCCCATACCCCATTCGCAGCCCAGTACGCGTCCGTTGCCTCCGTCTGTGTCTAGTGTCAGCCCGGACGCCCGGGCCGGGCGTCCCTACCCCCGGACTTCGGTTGCGCCGTCTCCTTCCAATCCTTGGGTTGAAGTTTTTGGCGAACCGTGCGACCCATTGGGATTCATGGGTCTCCGCCGACAGGTCCTCGCCGCGCTTGCCTTGGCTGCCGCGCCCCTCCTCCTTGGCGGCTGCCGCGAGGGAAAGGTCACCGAATACACGGTGCCCAAGGAGAAGGACCCGGAGCTCCCGGCGGCAGGGACCGGTGGCGCCCCTGGTGGCGACCAGCCGTCCGCGCCCGCAGGCGCCATGGCCGGTGCGGCCGTGCCGACCGCAAGCGGTGCGGCGCTCACATGGACGGCCCCGCCGTCCTGGGTGCCGAGACCAGGTTCCCCCATGCGCAAGGCGAGTTTTGCGGTGCCGGGGGCCGGCGGTTCGGCCGACCTTTCCGTCACGGCTTTCCCTGGGGATGTCGGCGGGGAGCTCGCGAACATCAACCGCTGGCGTGGACAGGTGGGGCTGCCTCCGCTCCCGGAGGAAGGCCTCCCCGGGGCCGCCGAGCGCTTCCAGGCAAACGGGCTCTCATTCGCGGTGGTTGATCTTGCGAGCAGCCAGGGCCCGAAGCGGCTCCTGGGTGCCATCGTCCCGTTCGGGGACGGAACCTGGTTCTTCAAGCTGATCGGGCCCGACCCCGTCGTGTCCTCGCAGAAACAGGCATTCCTCGACTTCCTCAAGACCGTGAAGCCGGCGTCCGCGCAATGAGGAACCTCGCCCTACAGTTTCGCGACTTCTTCGTGTCGCTGAGGCTCACGATAGGCCTGCTCGCGCTCGGCCTCGTCCTGATCTTCTGGGCCACCCTGAAGCAGGCCGACCTCGGCGTCTGGGGGGTCCAGCAAAAGTTCTTCTACAGCCTGTTTGTGCTCGTGAAGCTCCCCGGCTCGGACCTCGCGCTTCCCGTCTTCCCGGGCGGCTACTTCATCGGGGGCATGCTGTTCCTGAACCTCGCGGCCGCCCACCTCCACCGGTTCCGGCTCACGTGGCGCAAGATCGGGATCTGGCTGACCCACGCCGGGCTGGTGTTGCTCCTTGCCGGGGGCTTCTTGACGAGCCTCTTCCAGAAGGAGTTCGAACTCAGCCTCGACGAGGGCCAGACCAAGAACTATTCCGAGAGCAACCGGGACTGCGAGCTGGCCGTCGTCGACACGACGGACCCGCAGGTCGACCACGTGGTCGCGATTCCGGAGGGGATCCTCGCCGCGGGCGACCCCGTCCAGCATCCGGCCCTGCCCTTCCGTGTGGTTTCCAAGGGATACTTCCCCAACGCGGCCCTCCAAATGCGCCGCGACGCCCCGGGGGCCCCGCCCTCGCAGGCAACCGCGGGCATGGGCACGCAGCTCGCGCTGACGCCGCTCGCGGTCACCTACAAGGAGGATGAGAGGAACATGCCGGCGGCGTACGTGGAGCTGGACGGGCCCGACGGCTCGCTTGGCACGTTCCTGGTCTCGACCGAGCTCGGGATGCCGCAGCACTTCGACTACGCGGGCCGCTCGTGGAAGATCGCGCTTCGATTTGAGCGCCGCTACCTGCCGTTTTCCGTGACGCTCCTCAAGTTCAGCCACGACATCTATCCGGGCACCGACATTCCCAGGAATTTCTCCAGCCGGCTGCGCCTGGCGACGCCGGGAGCGGGCCAGCGCGAGGTGCTGATCTACATGAATAACCCGCTGCGGGCGGCGGGCCTCACCTTTTACCAGCAGAGTTTCGCCAATGAGGACCATACCTCGATCCTCCAGGTGGTGCACAACCCGAGCTGGACCCTGCCGTACGTGGCCTGCACGACCATCACCTTGGGCCTGCTCGTTCAGTTCGGCTTCCACCTTGTCGGGTTCTTCGGCAAGCGCCGGCGCGCGGAGGTTGCGCCATGAAGAGGTTCCTGCCCCACGCCGTCCTTGTCCTCGCCCTCGCGTGGCTGGGATGGACGCTTCTGCCACCGCGCAATCCCGGGGCCTTCGACCTGGTGGGCTTCGGCCGGATTCCCGTGCTCGCCGACGGCCGTATGAAGCCGCTGGACACCCTCGGGCGAAGCTCCCTCCTGGAGATCCACGGGAACCAGTTCCTGACCACGCCGGACGGGAACCATCCCCTTCTTTCCGACGACGGCCGGGAACTGACGCCGACCGACTGGCTGCTCGACGTGTTCTTCAGGCCCGGGAAGGCCGACGGGTACGCGATCTTCACGATCGACAACCCCGACCTGCTGGCGCTGATCGGCAGGACGGACGACAACCTGGCGATCAGGTACTCCGGGACGGCCGACCAGGTGATGGCGACGCTTGGGATGCTCGACACGCGCTACCGGCAGTTTTCCTTCAACCAGATTTCGCCGTACCTGCAGGCGATCGGCAGCCAGGAGAAGCTGGCGGAGCCCGTCGAGGAGGCCTCGCGCACGGCCTTCCAGAGGGCGGTCGTCCAGCTGGCGGCCAACCTTACCCTCTTCGACCGGCTCAAGCACACCGTGGTCCCGCCCGAATCCCCGGACTTCCTTGGGGACTTGCTCACCTTCCAGGGCAGGCTGCCGGACGGGATCGCGGCGGTCCGGGCGAAGCAGGCCGGCAAGCCGCACGACGAGGCCGCGGTCCAGGCGCTGATTTCGATCGGTCAGAGGTTCGCCGAGTTTGCCGGGGACACCAACGTCCTCGCCATACCGCCGGACCCTGGCTCCACGGACCCGAACGCCTGGAGGACCACCGGCCAGGCCCTCCTGGAGACCTTCCAGACGGGCGAGGTCAATGCCTCCGCGCTCGCCTACGCCGGCCTCGGCTACGCCTGGCGGCACCAGCAGCCGGTGCAGTTCAACCACCTGGTGGCCCTCTACCAGGATGAGTTGGACAAGCGCCTCAGCTCCCAGGCCCTTGCGAAGACCCACGCGGAGGTGCGCTTCAATGCGACCGACCCCTTTGCCACGAGCACCGCCCTGTACGTGCTGGCCTTCCTCCTCGCCGTCGTTTCGTGGCTCGCCTGGACGCAGCCGCTGGGCAGGAGCGCCTTCCTGCTTGTGGCCGTCGCGTGGGCCGCCGCCAC
>CAZGOX010000132.1:0-2671 GCA_964527955.1 uncultured Opitutaceae bacterium
CGTAGACAAACGACTTTCCAAACATCGATTCGCCGCGGACGAACTTCACCTTGGGAGCCGCGATGAACCGAGTGCTGATCGGATAGGTGATCTGGTCCTCCACCAGATCCGGCGATCGCCCATCCCAGTCCGTGTAGATAATGACCTGGGTGTCGCTGAGGTCTGGAATGGCATCGAGGGGCGTGTGCAGCAGGGCCCAGGCTCCCCCGGCCACCGACAGGATCGTGAGGACGACGATCAGGAACGGATTGCGGGAGCTCGCGTCGATGACCTGCTCAATGAAGGTCCTCGGGGCCGGCCTCTCGACTTGGCTCGAGGCATGAACGGGAGGGCTCATGGCAGGCTCTGGATCACCAGGACTTGAGCGCCCCTTGCACCTTGGACTCGGCGTCGACGAGGAAATTGGCGCTGCTGACGACGCGCTCCCCCTCGGCCACGCCGTCGGTCACCTGGTAGAAGTCGCCAAACCTCCCGCCGAGCCGGACAAACCGCGGCTCGAGGCGGCCGCCCCCCTTGTCCACGAAGACAATGTTGTGCTCACCCGTCGGCAGCACGGCCTCGACCGGGATGGCAATCCCCTCCCCTTCGTCAAGCGCGAGAGTCACGTTGACGTACGCATTGGGTCGAAGCTTGCCGTCGGAATTCTCGACATCAATCCGCACGCGGCCGGTGCGCGTCGCGTCGTTCAAGTTTGGATCGATGAAGGCGATCCTTCCCTGGATCGAGAGGTTTGGGAACGCTGCGCTTGTGACCGTCACGGGAAGCCCCAGTTTGATCGCAGGCATCTCGTTCTCGTAAAAGTCCGCCCAAACCCATACCGACGACAGGTCGACAATGTCGACGAGATGATCGCCGACGGACGCACGCCTTCCCTGATGCACGTTCACCTCCTCGACGATTCCGTCCACCGGCGAGTTCAGGGGAAGAAACTGGGCGGCCGTGCCGGCCTTTTCCAGCGCGTCGATCTGCGCGTCCGAGATGTTCCACTGCTGGAGACGGGCCCGGGTGCCGGCAAGCAGCCGCCCGGCGCTCTTTGCCGCATCGGCGTTTCCTTCGTTCCGGCCATTGTCCCGCATGCGCAACAGGTCGAGGTATTCGTCCTCCGTCGCAACCAGATCCGGGCTGTAGATGTCCATCAGGAGCTGGCCCTTTACAACCGGTTCGCCCGCGGCAAGGACGTTGAGGTTGTGGATGTAACCGTCCACGCGCGCGACGTAGTCCCAATGCTTGGCCATGTTCGCCGCCACCAGGCCCGCCGCCCGGATGGTGCGCAGGAGCGGCCTTGTCCGGGCCGTGGCGAACGTGACTCCAATGAGCTGCTGACGGTCGAGCGGGATGGTGAACTCACGCGGCTGGTCCGGGGCCATTGCTCCGCCGTCCTCGGCCATGGCGGGCCCGGCGACGAGGCAGAGCAGGAGTGCGAGTCGAGTTGTTTTCATTTGGCGTCTTCTGAAGAAGGATGATCATTGTCCGGGACGGGTGCGCCGGCGAGGGCGACAAGCGAGCCGATGTCGCGCGACCCGGTCAGAAAGCCTATTTGGGCAAGCAGCGTGCCCTGCTCGGCAAGAGCGTGGGCCTGCGCGAGCTGGTCTGTCAGAAGCATCCGCTGGGCATCCAGAATATCCTGAAAGGGACCCAGATTGTGTTCCCATGCCGTCCGGGCGCTGGCGAGGGCCTGTCGGGCGAGCGGAATGAGCTGGTCCCGGTTGAGCACGGCCTGCCGGCGTGCGGCGTCGGCCTCGAGGACATCCTGATGCAGCTCCTCGCGGACTGAGAGTTCATAGTCGCTCGCGGCAAGCTCGCTGGCCCGTTTCCGCTGCTGGTCGCGCCTCCAGTCGTCGTCGTACCTGCCCCGGTTGAACCAAGGGACGCTGAAACTCACCGTCATGGCCCCCTCCCTCAGGCCCCAATCGCCCGTGTAATTCCAGGCCTCGAGACCGACGCTGACGTCGGGCAGACGCTGCCGGCGCGTCAAGTCCGCGGCGGCCTGCGCCGAGGCGCTCTCCTGACGCATGACCTTGAGCCGGGGCTCCGTGGCAATCGCGGCATCGACCAGCGCAGGGGTGTACGTGAGATTTGGCTCGAGGGAGGGGATGGCGACCCTGGGCCATGCCGCATGGGAATCGCGATTCAGAAGGCGGTTCAGGGCGAAGGTGTTGTGGTCGCATTCCGTCCGCCTGTTCTTCAGGTCGTCGCCCTCCGTGGCGCGGACCGTCTGGATCTTCAGCCAGTCCACCTGGCTCGCCTCGCCCACGCGGTAGCGGTGGTCGACCGCGGCCAGGGTGGCGTCGAGCCAGACCAGGTCCTGCCTGACAATGTCCTCCTCGCGGCTGGAGACGGCAAGGCGGATCAAGGCGACCTGGAGCTCAAGCCGCAGGTTCTGCGCCTCGAAGTCTGCGGCGTACTGCGCGCGCGATGCATCCGCCGCCGCCACCTTGCGCATGAGATCGGGCCTGCCGTACAGGGGAAGCTTTTGCTCCACCCCATAGCTCAGGTTGCCGTCCTCGGACGACTTGAAGCCGCGGGCGGTTGAAACCGACAGGCCGATCGTCGCGGTCGGGTCTTCCCAGGTTCGGACGCCAGCGACCGCGGCGGCAGCCGACTGGGTCTGCGCCGCGGCCGCCTGCAGCGCCGGACTGTTTGCCCGGCCCTCGGCGACAAGCCGGTCGAC
>CAZGOX010000132.1:2771-7329 GCA_964527955.1 uncultured Opitutaceae bacterium
CATAGGGGAATACACGCGGCGGGCCCAAACCCCTCGGCCTTTCTCATTTTCTTTGCAAAGAGCGGTGATTGACCGAGGGTTTTCCGCCTCTTGGCTGTATAGTGAGTGAATACCCATGAACCCGACGCATGATCCCCTCGCCAGAATCCTTGAAACGTGGAGGGTGGACCCCTCCCCCGACCCGGGGTTTCGCCCTGCAGTCCTGTCTAGAATTGCGGCCGGCAGCCCGGTCCGGGACTGGCCGGGTTACCTGCGCACCCATGCCGCCCTGTGGACGGCGGCAGGCCTTGTGATCCTCGCCGCTGCAATCTGGACCGGCCATCAGGCCGGATATGCCAGAAACCAGGCCGACCGGAGCGCGCTGCTCGACACGTATGTCCGCAATCTCGATCCGCGGGCCATGTCGCGGCCCCAGACATGAGGTACTTTTGGTTCACAGTCGGGCTGCTCGCGGCGGGCGCGGCCGCCGTCGGCTTCCTTGGCTACCGCCTGAGCCTGGACTCAGCCCTTGAGGCGGAGTCGCAGCGCTCCGACACCATGGCATGGCTGCGGACGGAGTTTCACCTGAACGCGGCCCAGTTTTCAGAAATCACCCGGCTCCACGAGACGTACAGCAGCGTTTGCGCCGGCCATTGCCGTTCGATCATGGAGGCTCGCCTCCGCAATGCGCCGCCTGCCGAAATCAAGGGACTTGAGGACGCATGCGTCAGGTCGATGACCGACCATTTCCGCCATGTGGCCGCCGTGATGCCGCCGGGCGAGGGCAACCGTTACCTCGCCCTTGTCCTGCCGCGAATCGGGGCCTACCCGCACACGGGAGCCCCAACGCTCCGGGGGACCCCTTGACCGAGGACTCGGAGTTGATGGGCAGGGTCCGGGAAGGCGACGAGGTCGCCTTTGGGGCGTTGATGGGCCGTTGGGAGCTGCCTGTGAAGCGGATCCTGGCGAGGATCGTCCAGAACAGCGCCGACGCCGAGGATTTGGCGCAGGAAGCATTTCTTCGCGTGTGGCAGAACAGGGCCCGCTTTCATGCGGAGGCGGAGTTCCGGCCGTGGCTGTTCGCCATTGCCGTGAATCTTGCGCGCAACCGGCTTCGTTGGTGGCGGCGACGTCCAATTGTCGAGCTGGAAAAATGGGAGATTGCGGACCCGGGCGAAGGCAGCCAGGCCACCCTGGAGAGGAAGGAGCGCGCCGAGGCCGTGCGGGCTGCGGTCGCCGAACTGCCGCTCGACCAGCGCGAGGCGCTCGTCCTCTTCTCCTACGAGGGTCTTTCCCATGCGGAAATCGCCGCCGCGCTGGGAGGCACCGCGAAGTCCGTCGAAGCAAAGCTGTACCGGGCCCGCGAGAGGTTAAGCAGGCTGTTTAGAAACTACTCCGCGTCTTAAGGTAGGGACGCCCGGCCCGGGCGTCCGGGCCAACAACGGAGCCGTTCGTAGGTCCCGGACGGGCGGGCCGCCCGTCCCTACCTCGAGTCGTCTGCCAGAATTTTACCGGCCAGATCGTCCCAGCACCGGCCGCAGGGGTGGTTTGCGGGGAAAGGCGCTCCCGGCTAAACTTCTGCCGGCCAGTGACGTTATAGCCTGGATACCCAGGCGGATCCCATGCGCGACCTATCAGAGAAGCTTTTGCGTGACCAGGAAGGGAGGATTCTCGGAGAACATCTGGACCGGGACCAGAGGGCGGAGGCCCTCAGGGCGCTGACGGGGGCGATCGCCCATGACTTCAACAACATCCTGACCGGGATCCTCGGCAACCTGCAGCTCGCTGAAATGGACCTCCCTGCGGGGCATGCGGCCCAATACGGCGTCCAGGCGTCCCTGCAAGCCTGCCGGCATGCAGGCATCCTTGTGGCCCGCATCCTGGCCTACAGCCACGCGGCGCCGGAGGAACAGCCGGTCGGATCGGCCGATCCGGTCGTCCAGGACAGGATGGGCTCGTGACCCGCAGGCCGTTTCACTTCGCAGCCTCGCCTTCGCGCCTTGCGCGGGCCTCGGCGAGGATCGCCGGGATCTGGTCGGCAGGCACCTCCTCGTAGTGGCTGAAGTCCTCCGCGTAGCGCCCGCGGCCGCTCGTCAGCGACCGGATTGTCGAGCTGTAGTGGTACAGCTGCTTGCGGGGAACCGTGGCCCGGATGACCTGGAAGTGGCCGTCTGAGTCGATCCCGAGGATGCGCCCGCGGCGGGACGCAAGGTCGCCGAGAACGGCGCCGACATATTCCTTGGGAAGGGTGACGGCCACCGTGTAGAGGGGCTCGAGCAGGCACGGCGAGGCATTCGTGAAGGATTCCTTGAAGGCGTGGTAGCCTGCGACCTGGAAGGCGATGTCCTTCGAGTCCACCGGGTGCATCTTCCCGCCGTAAAAGTCCACCTGCACGTCGACGATCCGGCAGCCGGCGAGGACGCCCTCGCTGGCCACCGTCCGCACGCCCTTCTCGACCGAGGGGACAAAGACGCGGTCCACATCGGCGCCGACGAGGGACTCGGCAAACACGAGGCCGCTGTCGCGCTCCCCAGGGGCGATCCTCATCCATACCTCGGCAAACTGGCCCGCACCCCCGGTCTGCTTCTTGTGCCGGTAGCGCGATTCGCCGCGGCCACGGATCGTCTCCCGGTAGGGGACCCGGGGCTCCTCCAGGTCGACGGCCACGCCGAACCTTCTCGAGAGCCGCTCCACGATCACCTGGAGATGAATCTCGCCCTGGCCGGAGATGATGGTCTGGTGCACCTCGTCGTCCACGCGGGTGTGGAAGGAGGGATCCTCCTGCTGGAGCATCGCCAGGCCGACCGCGAGCTTGTCCTCATCGCCCTTGGAGCGGAGCTTGAGCGCGACGTGTATGTTGGGATGGGGAAACTCAACCTTGGGCAGCTCCACGATGAAGCGCGGGCTGCACAGGGTGTCGCCCGTATGCGTGTCCCGCAGCTTGACGACTGCGCCAATGTCCCCGGCGTTGAGGAAGGGAACGGGCGTGCGCTCCCTGCCATTCAGGATGTAGAGCTGGCCGAGGCGCTCATTGAGCTGCCGGGTCCGGTTGAAAAGCTCGTCGCCGCTGCGCAGCTTTCCCGAGTAGACGCGAAACAGGGAGAGCTCCCCCGCCCCGGGTTCATTCATGGTCTTGAACACGTAGGCCACGGGCTCGGCCTGGGAAAGGCACACCGTGCCGGGAAGGCCGCTTGAGTCGCGGGCCGCAACGTCGGCCCGGTCCTCCGGCGAGGAGCCAAACTTGGCGATGAAGTCCATCAGCCGCGCCACGCCGACGTTGCGCTCCGCCGAGACGGCAAAGAGCGGGATGAACACCTGGTCCTGGACCGCCTTGTGCAGCCCCACGCGCAGTTCCCTTTCGTCGAGGACCCCCTGCTCGAAGAACTTTTCCATGAGGGCGTCATCGGACTCGGCCACGTACTCCATCAGCTGCCGGTGGAACTCGTGGACGCGCTCGGCCAGGGCGCCTTCGGCGGGCTCCTCCTTGTACTGGCCGTTCCCGCCAGGCTTGTACGTGACGACCTCGTTTCGCAGCACGTCCAGGACCCGGCTGAAGCCGGGCCCGCCGTCGAGCGGGATCGTCATCGGGAAAACGGTCCTTCCAAAGTGCTCGCGGGATCCGGCCAGCACGGATTCGAAGTCGGTGTTCGCCTTGTCGAGGGCGTTCACGGCGATGATCTTCGGAAGCCCGTAGTGGGTTGCATAGTCCCAGACGGCATCGGTGCCGACGCCGAGGCCATGGGCCGCGTTGATGACCACCAGTGCGAAGTCCCCGACCCGCAGGGCGCTGATCCCCTCAGTGATGAAGTCCGCGTATCCGGGCGTGTCGACGATGTTGAACTTGCGGCCCTGCCATTCGGTGTGCAGGAGCGAGGCATGGACCGAGATCTGGTGCTGGTGCTCGCTCGCATGGTAGTCGGACACCGTCGTGCCGGCCGCAATGCTGCCCGGGCGGCCGATCCGGCCGCCGCACACGAGCATCGCCTCGCAGAGCATGGTCTTCCCGGCGGACGCATGGCCCACAACGGCGAAATTTCTAAGTTCGGAGGGGTTGTAGATTTCCTTCATAATGGGGCCAGGCTGCTGCCTGGATTCTGGCGGCTTGCGCCGGCCGGGGCGAGGATAATCACCGGTCTCACGCGTGCCTCTTTTCGTCGAGGCGCTGGCGCACCACCGCCAGCAGGTGCGGCATGTCGAAGGGTTTTCGCAGGAACGTCGTGAGGCCGGCCGGGGCGCGTCCCGGCATCATGGGCTCGTCCGTATAGCCGGTGCAGATGATCGCCTTCAAGCCCGGCCTGTCCTCGCGCATCCGCTCCACAACCTCGCGCCCGTTCATCCCACCAGGCATCACCATGTCGGTGACAACGAGGTCGATCCTCTCGATGTGCCTGCGCCACTGGCGCAGCGAATCCGGGCCGTTGGCGGCCTCGACCACAAGGTAAGCGTGCCGCTGCAGGACCTCGATGATGCCGGCCCTGAGCCGCTCCTCATCCTCGACGACGAGCACGGTCTCGCCCACGCCCGGGGCCGGCGCCGCCTTCCTGGTCTCCGCAGGCACGCTCGGCTTCCCCTCGAACGC
>CAZGOX010000133.1:0-7322 GCA_964527955.1 uncultured Opitutaceae bacterium
ACATCTCGGCGATGTTGATGATGCCGATCCCGCGGCACTCCATGTAGCCGCGGTTCAGCATCCGGCACGAGGCCATGAGCTCCCGCTCGTCCAGGAGCTTGATCACCGTGAGGTCGTCGGCGACCAGCGAGTGCCCGCGCTCGATCAGCGCCAGCGCGCACTCGCTCTTGCCGACCCCGGAGTCGCCGCGGAGCAGTACCCCGACGCCCTTGATGTCCAGCATGGTCGCGTGCTCGATCACGCTCGGGGCAAACTCGTTGTCGATGCACAGGGTCGCAAGGTTCACGAAGTTCATCGTGATCAGCGGCGTCCGGAAGATGGGGAGCCGCATCCTGTCCGCCACGGCCAGCATGGGCTTGGTCAGGTGGAAATTGCGGGTGAGGACGAGGCAGGGGACGGCCTTCTCGGCCATTTTCTGGAAGATGAACGTCTGGTCCTCCAGTGGGCGGGTCTTCAGGTACGTCATCTCGGCGGCCCCGAGCACCTGGATCCGCTTGTTTGCAAAGTACTTGAAGAAGCCGGTCAACGCCAGCGCCGGCCGGTTGATGCTTCCCTCCCGGATCATCCGGTGCAGCCCGGCCTGGCCCGTGACCAGCTCCATCCGAAGCTTCTCGCGGTAGGTTTCGTAGAAATGGGCGACGGAAATGCCGTGGATGGCTTTGTGCATGGCCGGGGAACGGTTGCCGGAGCGAAGCGCAGAAAGAGCGTCGCTACAAATTAAAATCCTCGCCGAGGTAGAATCTCCTGGATTGCTCGTCGTTGATCAGGAACTCGCCGGAGCCCTCGGCCAGGACCTTGCCCTGGTGGATCAGGTAGGCGCGGTCCACGATCCGAAGGGTCTCCCGGACATTATGGTCGGTCACGATCACGCCGATGCCGCGCTGCTTGAGCTGGCGGATGATTTTCTGGACCTCGGCCACCGAGATCGGGTCGATGGCGGCGAACGGCTCGTCCATGAGGAGGAACTTCGGCTTGGTGACCAGCGTGCGCGCGATCTCAAGCCGGCGGCGCTCGCCACCGGAGAGGGTGTAGGCCTTTTGCTTCGCGAGGGGGCCGAGCCCGAGTTCGTCGAGATGCCGCTGCACGAGCGCCGCCCGCTCCCGTCGCGGCACCCCGACCACCTCGACGATGGCGAGGATGTTCTCCTCGACGGTGAGCTTGCGGAAGACGGAGGGTTCCTGCGGAAGGTAGCCGATCCCGAGGCGGGCCCGCTTGTGCATGCGCAGGCGGGTGATGTCGCTGCCGTCGAGAAGCACGCGGCCGGCGGTCGCCGGGAGCAAGCCCACGATCATGTAGAAGATGGTGGTTTTGCCTGCGCCGTTGGGGCCCAGGAGCCCCACGACCTCGCCGGCCTTGAAATCCAAATCGACGCCGTCCACGACCCTTCGCGCGCCATAGTTCTTCACCAGGCCCTCGGTCTGGATCGCGGAGGTTGGGGGCGGGGCTTCGGGCACGGTCACTGGGGTTGCGCCGGAGGCTTGGGCGCAGGCGCGTTCTTGTCGAAGCCTAGGTCCTTGATCGGGGGCGCGGTGATGTGGACATGCTCCCCGGTCACGCGCCTCTCGTTGCGGTAGAGGACCAGGGGCTCCCCGGTGAAGATGGTTCCGTTGCCGTGGTCCGTCACGACAGGCTGGCCGGTCAGCGTGATCCGGTTCTCCTGGGGCAGGACTTCCGCCCGGGCGCAGGTGGCCTCGCGGATCCCCTGGAGGATGCGGACGTGCCCGGTCGCCAGGATGTACTTGAAGCTCGACTGGGTGCCGATCGTGTCCGCCTTGTCCCCGCTCCTCGCCGAGATCACCTCGAGCCGGTCGCACTCGATCCGGATGTCGTTGCCGGTCACCAGCACGTGCCCCGTGAAATACGAGGTTGTCTCCGTGTCCGTGCTCCGGGCCTCGCCGCTGTCGCTGGTGATGACGGTCGGCGGCGGGTCGGCGGCGAACCCCGGGGAGACGGCTGCGAGCGGTGCGAACGCAAGCATGCATAGAAGGGTCGGGCGACGGAGTCGGGAGGCGTTCGGGTTCATTTCAGGATACCGCTGAGCTGGGCCCGGAAGGCTACCCGCAGGTTCTTTTGGATGGAAACTTTTTTCTGGTTGTAGTCGTAGGACCAGCGCTCGCCCGTCACGTCGATGTCGTCCCGGATGAGGCGGACCCCGTAGTCGCCGGAGGCCCGGTTCTCCCTGGGAAAGAAGCTGGCGGACGGGCTGAGCAGCACCGTGTCGACCCGTGCGGAGGCGTCCCCGGAAAACACCGCGATGTTCATGTCGACGATGTCGATCCGGTCCGGACCCACCGTGAAGACCTCGGTTCCGCGAAGGGTCATCGACCGGAAGCCCTCCGGGGTGAAGAGCGGCAGGGCCCAGTTCTTCGCGGGGCCCGTGGTGAGCGCCGCATCCGACGCATGCAGGAGGCCTGCAACCTGCAAGAGCAAGACAAGGCCCAAAGGTAGGGACGCGCGGCCCGCGCGTCCGGGCCTGCGAATGGCCCTGCGACTTGCCCGGACGGGCGGGCCGCCCGTCCCTACCTCGGATACCCCGTTGGCGTCAAAGGGCTGGATCATGCGGCGCCGGTAGCTGACCCCGGGCCGCCCTCTGCGGTTCCAAGCCTGGAGGAAAGCAGCCGCTCGCAGACCTCGCGCACGGCGCCGTGGCCCGCGTTCCGGGCGGTGACCGCCCGGGCCGCTGCCAGCGCCGCCGGCATGGCCCCCGGGACCGTGATGCCGATGCCGGCCCAGCGCAGGGCCGCGGCGTCGATGTCGTCGTCGCCCATGTAGGCGCATTCGGCCGCCTTGATGCCGAGCTGCGCCGCCAGGCCCTGCAGGACCGTGAGCTTGTCGATCCTTCCCTGGATCACGTGCGGGATCTTCAGCTCGGCCGCCCGGACATCGGTCGCGCCGGACTTCCTGCCGCTGATCCAGGCCGTGACGACGCCGCGCTCGCGCAGGCGCACGAGCCCGAGGCCGTCCAGGATGGAGAACGACTTCGTCTCGACGCCGTCCGACGAGACGCGGACGGTGCCGTCGGTCAGGATCCCGTCTACATCCATGGCAAAGAGCCGGATGGCGGACCAGCGGGACAGAGCGATGGCTGAGAGGGACACGCGGAGTGAGGCCATGGGTCGGAAGCCTGTCAGCCCATCCAGGCGGTGATCCTCTCGATCACCTTTTCACGGGTCGGGCGGAAGGCCGCCTCGAGCTCGGGGGCGAACGGCACGGGCAGGTCGAGGGAGCCGATGCGCAGGGGGGCGGCCTCGAGAACGTCGAAATGCCTCTCCGCGAGCCTCGCCACCAGTTCGGCGCCGAAGCCGTGCGTGATGCGGCCCTCGTGGAGGACGACCAGCCTGTGCGTCCTCTCCAGCGAGGCCTCGATGGCGTCGAGGCGCAGCGGGCTGAGGCAGCGCAGGTCGAACAGGTCGAACGTCCGCTCGTATTCCGTGGCCATGTAGGCGCACACATCCTCGGCGAGGTGGACCATTTCTCCGTAGGAGACGAACGTGGCGTAGGTCCCCTCGAGCACGCGGCGGGGCAGCCACACATCGCGGAATCCCGGGTCCCAGGACACGGCGTGCTTGCCGCGCCGGTAGAGGCCCTTGTGCTCAAACAGGATCACGGGGTTGTCGTCCTCGTAGGCGGCCAGGAGGGCGTTGAAGGCATCCTGCGGCGTGCTCGGGTAGAGGGCCTTGATTCCCGGCATCGCGAGGAAGAACGAGTCGAGCTCCTGGGAGTGGAAGGATCCGAAGGTGAGCCCGCCGCCGCAGGGAAGGCGGAAAACGATGGGGCATGCGGCCCCGGAGCGAAAATGCAGGGTGGCCGCGTTGAGCGTGATCTGGGTGGTGGCCTCGGTCGCGAAGTCCGAGAACTGGAATTCCTCGATCGGCCGGTGGCCGTTGAGCGCCATGCCGATCGCGTACCCGGTGCAGGCGCTCTCGGCGAGCGGCGTGTTGAACACCCTCGGGCGGCCGAAATCCTTCAGGAGGTCCTCGGTCACCTTGAAGGCGCCGCCGTAGACCCCGATGTCCTGCCCCAGCACAAGCGACTCGGGCCGCTCCGTGAGGATCTTGCGCAGGCCGCGGTTGAGGGCCTGCGCCATCGTGAGGATCTCGGGCCCCGCGTCCGCGTGGGAGGCCTTGTCGGAGCCGAGCCCGGGGACCCAGGGATAGGGAGGCTTGTCCGGGGCGAAGAGGTCGGCCTCCATCCCGGCCGGGTCCGGCCGGGCGGTGGGCAGAGAAATGCTGACGCAGCTCTCGAGGAAGGCGTTGAGTCCGGCCTCCACGCTGTCGACGCGCGTCGGGCCGAGCTCGGACACGAGCCTGGCGCGGAGCCTCGGGAGGGGGTCGCGCGCGAAGAACGAGTCGCCCTCCCCGGGCTTGAGGTAGTGGCACGTGTCGTAGGCCGCGTGGCCGCGGAGCCGGAGCGTCCGGGCCTCGACCAGCACCGGGCGGGAGGTTTCGCGGACCCTGGCGATGGCGGCGTCGAGCTTGCGCACGCACGCCTCCACATCGGTCGCGTCGAGTTCGAAGCCCTCCATGTTGTAGCTCGCGGCGCGGCGCCACAGCTCGGTCCCGGCCGCGAACTGCTCGCTGACCGGGGTCGAGTACGCATACTCGTTGTTCTCGATCACGAAGACGACGGGCAGCGACAGCAGGGAGGCGAGGTTGAGGGACTCATGGACATCGCCGGTGCTCGACCCGCCGTCGCCAAAGAACGTGAAGCCCACGGCCTTGTGCCCGAGCCTGCGCTGGGAGTCCGTCGTGCCGAGGACCGTGGAGCACATGATGCCGAGGTGGCTGATCATGGGCAGCGAGCGGTGGGACGGGTCGCCGCGGTGGATGTTGCCCTCCCGGGCCTTGGTGGGGCTGCCGGAGTTGGCAAAGTACTGGTTGAGATGCCGGCAGAGGTGGCCGCCCCAGATCAGGTGCCCCGCTAGCCCGCGCTGCGAAAAGCAGGCGACATCGATGTCCTTGTCGGCGAGGAGCGCGATCGATGCGACCAGGGCCTCATTCCCCTGGCCGCCCGCGACCGTGCCCTTCACAAGGCCCTGCCTGAAGAGGTCGAGGATGCGGTTGTCCGTCGTGCGCGACAGGTGCATCCATGCGAAGACGCGCAGCAGGGCCTCGGCGGGGTTTTGGTCGAGCTCCGCGGCGCGCAGGGTGCGCGCCGACAGGATGCCGGGCGGTTCGGGAAATGCCATATCCAGTGCCCGACGCTGGGCGTACCATGCCCGGTGGGCAAGCGAGACTTATAAGGTAGGGACGGGCGGCCCGCCCGTCCGGGCATTCGCTCGGGTCATTCAGAAACCCCGGACGAATTTGGCCTATTCAAGACAATCCGCGGGGCTGCGTATGGCCTTGCAAGTCTTCCCGGACGCCCGGGCCGGGCGTCCCTACCTCAGGTGGCCACCGGCCTCGAGATGGCCTCGATCTTGCGCATGACCGCGGGCGTCAGGGCGTCGAGCATCTCAAGGGCGCCGAGGTTCTCGGTGAGCTGCTCGACCCTGGACGCGCCCAGGATCACCGTGCTGATGTTCGGGTTCTTCAGGCACCAGGCGATCGAAAGCCGGGGAAGCGTCGTGCCGAGATCGTCGGCGATGGCGGCGAGCTTGGGCACCGCGGCCAGCTTCTTCTTGGTCGCGGGGTTGTTCATGATGTCCTCGCGCAGCCACTGCATGTTGGCAGCGGCGAGGCGGCTGCCCTTCGGGACCCCGGCATTGTACTTGCCGGTCAGCAGGCCGGAGCCGAGGGGGGACCAGATGGTCGTCCCCAGGCCGGGCGAGCCGTAGAGCGGGGCGTATTCGACCTCCACCCGGTTGCGATGGAACAGGTTGTACTGCGGCTGCTCGACAATCGGGGCGTGCAGGTCGTGCTGCTCGCAGAGGCGGTGGGCCTCGAAGATTTCCGCGGAGCTCCACTCGCTCGTGCCCCAATAGAGGGCCTTTCCCTGGACGATCAGGTCGTGCATGGCCCGCGCCGTCTCAAGGATGGGAACGCTGGGGTCGGGGCGGTGGCAGTAATACAGGTCGAGGTAGTCCACCTGGAGGCGCCTGAGGGCGGCGTGGCAGGCCTCGACGACGTGCTTGCGGGAGAGGCCGGTCTGGTTCGGCTTGTCGTCCTCCCAGCCGAAGAAGACCTTGCTGGATACCAGGTAGCTGCTCCGGCGCCAGCCGGACTTCTTGAGGATCGCCCCCATCACCGTCTCGGCCGCGCCGTCGGCGTAGGCTTCCGCGTTGTCGAAGAAATTGATGCCTGCGTCGTAGGCCGCGTGGAGCAGCTTCTTGGCGACGGGGTCGCCGATCTGCTTCCCGAAGGTGACCCAGGCTCCAAAGGAGAGGGCGCTGATCTTGAGGCCGGATTTTCCGAGTGGACGGTAGAGCATGGGATTTAGGATTTAAGGTACGGTGCGTCGATCTTGGCGATGCGCTGGATGTGCCGGCCTCCCTCGAACGGGGTCGCGAGCCAGAGGCGGACGATCTTGAGGGCGTCCTCCTCCGTCATGAGCCGCTGGCCGATGGAAATGCAGTTGGCGTCGTTGTGCGCGCGGTTCCAGACGGCCGCCTGCTCGTTCCAGCAGACGCCGCAGCGGATGCCGACCACACGGTTGGCCACGATCGCCTCTCCGTTGCCCGAGCCTCCGAGCACGATGCCGCGCTGGTACTCGCCGCGCGCCACGGCCTCGGCCACGGGGCGGATGAAGTCGGGGTAGTCGCAGGACTGCTCCGAGTCGGTGCCATAGTCGCGGACCGTGTGCCCCTCCGCGAGAAGCATGGCCTTGAGGGCCTCCTTGTACTTGTAGCCGGCGTGGTCGGACCCGATCGCGATCGTGAAGGGCATGGGCCGAAACCCTCGCTGCGGATCTTCGGCGGGTCAAGGCGCCGTATCGCGTTGAGGTACTGGGTGCATTTGACCGAAATCGGGTAGGGACGCCCGGCCCGGGCGTCCGGGCAGACTTTAAGGCGCATTCGTAGTTCCCGGACCCTTCGATGGACTCAGGGCAGGCTTGGCGGGCCGCCCGTCCCTACCTCGAAACGCCTGCGTGAGGCAGCTTGTCCAAATGCACCCGGTACCCACGTTGACAGTCCTTTGCTTTCATTGTACTTGGAGGGGTATGAATGTCCTATCAGTCGCCGGCCCAGGCTCAAAGTACCAGGTCGCGGGTGCGCCCACCGCAGGATTCCTTGGAGGACTGTGGCACGGACTCATTTGCCCGATCACCTTTATCGTGAGCGTGTTTTCGCCCAATGTCCGCATTTACGAGACCAAGAACTGCGGCCCGCTGTACGACTTCGGGTTTGTCATCGGCGCATCCGTGGCGTTTGGCGGCGGAGCCCA
>CAZGOX010000134.1:0-7309 GCA_964527955.1 uncultured Opitutaceae bacterium
CGCTGGCGCCTGCGCGGGACCACGGCCGAGGGCCTGCTCTGCCACAAGCCGTGCACGGTCTCGGGCGGGGGCAAGTCCGAGATCTCCAAGTCGATCGCCGACGCGATCTTCACCGGGCCGGTGTTCGTCAACGACCTGGCGAGGGACCTCGACCTGGTCGAGTCCATACTCCACCGCGACTACCGCGACCGCTTCCGGCATCCGGACGGCCCGCCGGCCCGGGGGCGCCGCATCCTCAGCCCCGAGCGCTCCCTCGGCTCCGTCGTCAAGCTGATCAGCCGCAGCCCGGACTACACCGACGAGTACAACGCCTGGATCTCATCCATCCCGCGCTACATCCGGGACCTGGTCCTGCTGGTGAAGCGCCTCTACAAGCCCGAGTGGGGCGAGGACTGGCGCAAGCACTTCAGCGTCGACACGATCAACTCCCGGCCCGGCAACGAGCTCAAGTACCACGCGGAGCGGCTGCTCACGCACTACCTGCGGGTGGGCTACACCCGGGAGGGCGGCTGGCGCACGTTCACCCTGCGCACGGACTTCCTTCCCGCCGAAAAGATCCAGGCCGAGGACGACATCACGGCGTCGACCGTGGCGCCGGCCGGCCAGGTGCCCCACCTTCCCGCGTGGATCACCGAGCCCTCGATCAAGTTCGTCCACAACTGCGAATTCCGCCTGTTCCAGAGGCCCGACGACGCGATCGTGCGCGGCTACGACAAGCGCACCGAGCGCGACTTCGGCGGCACCGACGTGTTCTGCTCCAACTACGAGCCGCTCGACCGGGCCGCGGCGCGGGCCGTGGTCGAGGACACGCTCGGTTTCGAGTCCTTCACGCCGTCGATGCGGAAGATTTTCCATTCGTTCCTCGAGTCGGAACGGCCGGCCTTCATGGTGTCGCCGTCCCACCCGCGCATCGTGGACGGGAAGCCCTCCAAGAACCCCCGCTACCTCCAGAAGCGGCCCGACCTGGAGGATCCGCGCTCCAGCTATCTTGCGCAGACGGGCGCTCGCCTCTACCGGCGCCTTCCCTCGGATGCCTCGGCCCCCTTCCCGGTCGGCTCCGTGCTGATGGGGCGCAGGCTCAATCCCCCCGAGCAGGGGGTCCGGCCCCTTTGCGTGTTCGGCCCGATCCACTACCAGGAGCTCCCCGAGGCGTTCATGGACGTGATCTCGAGCCTCACCGGCAAGTCCCCCTCGACCACCGGGGCGGGCTCCGAGGGCGCGCTCACCAAGGGGCCCTTCAACGCCCTGCCGCCGATCTACGACCTGAACACCGCGCTGGTCTCCTACATCCTCACGGGCCTTCCGATCTTCTCCACCGCCGCGGGCTGGATCGGGCCGAAGCACCGGGTTGATCACGACATCAGCCTGCTCGTCCCAGAAATCTGGTGCCGGATGACGCCCGCGGAACGGGTGCCCTCCTACCTGATCGCGCACGGGCACCTCGAGCGCTGTGTGGACTTTGAGCACAACGGGCGCAAGGTCCTCGCGAGCCGCCTTGGGTGGCGCGTCACCGCCCGGTTCATCCAGACTTTCTGCGGCCGGGTGCTCGGCAACCCGAGCGCGCTCTTCGACGAGGAGTTTCTCCAGCCGGAGCGCCAGGACCCCGATGTGTTCGCGGACGGCGTCGACAACATGGTCGACGCGATGAAGGACGCGGCCAACCACTACTTCGCCGACGGCTCGATCGAGGAGGCCTGCCCCCCCCTGAAGGCCCTTCTCCACGTGATGCGTGACGGGACCTGGGAGGGCAAGGGTGCGGACGACCCGGCGCTGCGCGGCCTGTTCACCCGCGAGGCCTTGATGGCGAGCGATTGGTACAAGGCCCGGCTCGAGGCCCAGAAGACGGTCGACTCCCAGCTGTGGGAGAGCCGCGTGCGCTACCTGGAGAAGTTCCTGACGCTGCCCAACTATTCCGACGTCGCCACCGCCCTGGACATCCGCGGCCGGCTCGACAGGGCCATCGCGGCCGCCCGCGACGCCCGCTCCCCCGAGGCCCTCGAGCGCCTCAAGGGCACCCTCGGCGCCGAACCCTCCATCGCCGCCAAGATGGCAACCGTCAGGTTGGTGTAGCCCGGCTTCGCGTTGCTTGCCCCGAGCCCGTCGAGGGGCTATGCCGCGGCAAGCTTTCGAATTCCGAAAGCTTGGTAGGGACGGGCGGCTCGCCCGTCCGGGAATACGCCGTCGTCATTCGGAGGTCTCGACTGACAAGCCGTAACCTACAGCCCGCGCGCGAAGTCGGTCCGGGGACACGCCCGCACTCGATGGAGTGCCAAAGCGCCCGACCCGGCGGGAAAGATCTCCCCCGTTTGGCTGCTTCGCGTCGAACCATGAATTGCCTCAGGAATCCTTCAACTCCCCCTTTCCCCTCAGAGACCCTTCGCGGAGGACCCGCGCTCCGCAGCCTTCCGCCATGCCCCTCCCCCCGCCGCGGCCGGTCAGGCACAACATCTCCTGCGGGTGCGTCCCCTTCCCTCCTTCGCAATCCCCGATCGTACTCCCTCTTCAACTATCATCCTGAGTCTAAAACTGTCATCCTGAGAGCGACGCGAAGGATCCATTTGGATAGCGCTACTCAAACCCAGCTGGATTCTTCGCTCGGCCCTGGGCATGTCGAAGGGCTTCGCTCAGAATGACGAACTGGGAAAGGGTCTCTGCGCGGGCGGGAAGGGGCTGGAGGCGTGCCCGCAATGAGAGGCGGTTGTTCGCCCCGGGACCGGCGGACCTCGTGCGTCGCGACCGGACGACAAGCGTAGTCGGCACGAGATGGGCCTCATTGGGGATCCCAAATGTCGAATGGCCAGTGGCCCGAGTCGTGTCGGCAAGCGGTCGGCCGCAGATCGGCACCGCCCCGCCGGGCCCGAGTATTCGGGCGAACTCACGCCTCGAATGCGGACACGCCCCAGCCCCGAACGATCCGCCAAACAGAAGCTGAGTCCGCGAATTTTTTCAGACCCCAATGTTGGCCCGGACGCCCGGGCCGGGCGTCCCTACCTCCGAACGCGGACAACGCCCTACCTCACATGTGCTCAATAATATTGTCCGCGAAGGCGCTGCACTTGATTTCGGTGGCGCCGGGCATCTGGCGGGCAAAATCGTAGGTCACGCGCTTGGACAGGATCGCCCCGTTGAGGCCCTTGAGGATCGCGTCGGCAGCCTCGTTCCAACCGAGGTAGCGGAACATCATCTCGCCCGAGAGGACGACGCTGCCCGGGTTCACCACGTCCTTGTCGGCGTACTTGGGCGCCGTGCCGTGCGTCGCCTCGAAGATCGCGTGGCCGGAGATGTAGTTGATGTTGCCGCCTGGGGCGATGCCGATTCCGCCGACCTGGGCCGCCAGCGCATCGGAAAGATAGTCGCCGTTCAGGTTCAGGGTCGCGATGACGTCGAAATCCGTCGGACGTGTGAGGATCTGCTGCAGGGTGATGTCCGCAATGCTGTCCTTGATCACGAGCCCGGCGCCCGGCTTTCCCTCGGGAATCCTGCACCACGGGCCGCCGTCGATCTCAACCGCGCCAAAGAACTGCCTGGCCGTCTCATAGCCCCAGTCGCGGAAGGCGCCCTCCGTGTACTTCATGATGTTGCCCTTGTGCACAAGGGTGACGCTCTTCCGGCCGGCCTTGATCGCGTACGAGATTGCGCTGTGGATGAGCCGCACGCTGCCCGAGTAGCTCACCGGCTTGATCCCGATGCCCACCTTCACGTCCGACGGGAAGTCCTTCGCGCCGACGCTGGCCCAGAAACTCTCGGCCTTCGCCTTGGTCCCGAACCGGATCTTCTCAAACGCCTTGGGAAACTCCTTCTCAATGAAATCGAGGATCTTCTGCGACTCGGGCGTTCCCGCCGCGTATTCGATGCCCGCGTAGATATCCTCGGTGTTCTCGCGGAAGATGACCATGTTCACCTTCTCCGGGCTCTTGACCGGGCTCGGGACCCCGGTGAACCACTGGACGGGCCGCAGGCAGACGTAAAGGTCGAGCATCTGGCGCAGCGCCACGTTGAGCGAGCGGATGCCGCCGCCGACCGGCGTGGTGAGCGGGCCCTTGATGCCCACCAGGTAATCGCGGAAGGCCTCGACCGTGTCGTCCGGAAGCCAGCTGCCGAAGCGCTTGAAGCTCGCCTCGCCCGCAAAGACCTCGAACCAGCTGATCTTCTTCGCGCCTCCATAGGCCTTGGCCACGGCTGCGTCCAGCACCCGCTCGGACGCCGCCCAGATGTCCGGCCCGGTGCCGTCGCCCCGGATGAACGGGAGGACCGGGTTGTCGGGCACGTTGAGCCTGCCCGCTTGGATCGCAATCTTTCCGCCCTTGGGCGGCGTCACATTTTGGTAGGACATGATAAGCTGCTATCGGCCTGGGGCGAGGGTCCCGCAGAAACGCGCGATCCTCGTCACTCCCTCGGCTATGATCTTGTCGCTGGTCGCGTAGCTCAGGCGCAGGTATCCCTCCGCACCAAAGGCGCTGCCGGGGACGGCGCCGACCTTTTCCTGCTCGAGAAGCCGGATGCAGAAATCGTGGGAGCTGAGGCCGAACGAGGATATCCTCGGGAAAAGGTAGAAGGCCCCCTGGGCCAACACGCAGGAAATTCCCGGGATGGCATTCAGCCCGGCGTGAAGGAACTTCCGGCGCCGGTCAAAAGCCTCGTGCATCGGCGCGAAGGCCGCCGCGGTCTTCTCCGTCTCCCTCAGGGCGGCGAGCGCGCCGTACTGGGAGAACGTGCTGGCGTTGGACGTCATCTGGCTCTGCAGCTCGCCCACCGCCTTTGCAATCGGGGGCGGTGCCACCATGTAGCCCAGCCTCCAGCCCGTCATGGCGTAGGTCTTGGAAAACCCCGAGACAATGATCGTCCGGGCGGCCGCCTCGGGTCCCAGCGTGGCGGGGCCGGTTGCGCGCACCCCGTCGTAGACCAGGAACTCGTAGATCTCGTCGGAGAGGATGTACAGGTCGTGCCTGACGGCGACCGCGACGATCGCCTCCATCTCCGCCTTCGTGTAGACCGCTCCGGTCGGGTTTGAGGGCGAGTTGAGGATGAGCAGCTTCGTCCTTGGCGTGATCGCGGACTCAAGCTGGGCGGCCGTGAGGCGGAACCCTGTGTCGTCGCCCGCGAGGACAAACCTCGGGACGGCGCCCGCGAGCTTCACCATCTCCGGGTAGCTTACCCAATACGGGGCGGGAATGACCACCTCATCGCCCGGGGAACAGACCGCAAGGATCGCGAGGTAGCAGGAAAACTTGCCGCCCGGACTCACGATCACCTGGCTCGGCGCGACCTTGAGGCCGCGCAGGCCCAGGTAGCTCTCGGCGATCGCCTTGCGCAGGGGCTCGATGCCCGGCGTGGCCGAGTACTTCGTCTCGCCCCGTTGCAGGGCGGCGATGGCGCCCTGCTTGATGTGCTCCGGCGTGTCGAAATCAGGCTCGCCGGCGGCGAAGCCGCACACGTCCCCGCCCGCCGCCTGCAGGGCCTTGACCTGGGCGTCAATGCCGAGCGTCGGCGATGGCGAAATGTTGCGGGCCCAGGAGGAAAGCGGTTTCACACAATCCTACGATTTCCGGGACGGCCGTGCCGGCAGGCTCTCCAGGGCCAGCCGGAGCAGTTCCCCGACGCTGGCGTGCTTCTTCCGCGAATACCTCTTGAGCGTCGCGCGCTGCCTTGGAGTGATGCGCACCGAGATCTGCCTCCTCGGGTCATGGGACGGGTCGCAGCCCTCAAAATCGCACTGTTCGATGGCCAGGCGGACAACCTCGCTCGCGCTCTTGAGGGCGCGGCTGCGCCGGATGGACTCGATCCGGGTGATGAGCGAAAGGGGCAGGTCGAATGTCAGCGGAGCGGACGCTGATCGGGATAACGTAGCCATGAAGTGGAAAGTTGGCTGGAGCGCCTGTGAATGGCACGGGAGCCGCCCCTGCCGCAACGAAAAAGTGCAGACCAATTCTCGTCAGCGGGAAAACCGCTCCATCCGCCCCTCCGTGGGGCCGGCGACCTCCTCACCCAGCGCCTCCGGAAGGAACAGCGCCGGGGAAAGATCCAGCCCCAGGGCGGCCGCGGTGAAGTCGATGCGGGTCTTGGAACGGGTGGACTCGGTCCGAACGTCGACCTGCCTCGGTATCCACTGCTTCCCGACTTTCTTCAGGTCGACGAGGGACAGTGTCTTGAGCACCGCCCCGGAGGAATCGACGAGCTCGGTCTTGACCAGGGCGCGAAACTGGGTGTCGAGGTAGGCTCGGACCCCGGCCCCGTCGGCACCGCGAAAGAGGAACTCGTCCGCAGGGCGGCCAAGGACGCGGGTGACCGATACCACGCTGACGTCCGGCCAGTAGAGGTAGGGCATCTGCAGGTCGAACGGGGTCACCTCAACACCTTCCACGAGGGGCAGGCCGAGATCGCCCGGTCCAAGCCGGCTCAGCGCACCCCCCCGAAAGGACCAAGCCTCGGCATGCGGCCCGTTCTGCAGGAGGAACCGCCGCACCCCCCCGCCGCCGTCCCGTACCTCTATGCGAAGGACCGCCCCCTCCCCGGTCCGGGAGCCCCACAGCCGGCCCTGGAAGGTCTGCCCTGCGCCCCGGCGGGGCATCTCCAGGAGCTCAAACTCAAGATAGTAGGGCGACGACTGTCCCGGATTCCTGAACTGGTCGAGCGCTTCGAAGGCGGAGGCGGCTTCGGCCGGACCCGCGGGGCCGAAGGCCGGCGGCGGCGTGGCTGCCGTCGGGCCCCCGAACGACGGTGCTGCCGCCGATACCAGCAGCAAGACCGCGGGCAGCCACCGTTGGGTGGAGCCCTGCCTTCCGCGGCCGGCCGGATTCATCGGGCTGGCGGGAACCCTTTAGGGGCTCTTGGTCGGAGCCGGAGCCTTGGCGGGTGACGACGCCGGAAGCGCCGGAAGCGCGATCGCGGGCAGCCCGGCTCCGGGGTTCGACGGATGCTTGAGCTCGTGGATCCGAAAGAGATACAGGCCGAAGGCCAGCACGAAGAACGCAATCGCCGCGTTGATGGTCGCCTTGCTCAGGACGTTCCCGGTATCCGCGCCAAACGTCGCCTCCGCCATGCCGCCGCCGAGGGCGGCGCCCATTCCGCCGTCGGACTTGGCCTTTTGGGCCAGGATCACGATCATCAGGAATAGTGAAACCAGGATCAGTATGAAAGTAAGGATGCCGAGGACGATGCTCATGGGAGGGCTGAATCCAGCAAAACAGAGGCCTGATGTCAACGGCCCCTTGCGGGCGGTGCTGGGTGCATTTGACTGAAACCGGGTAGGGACGCCCGGCCCGGGCGTCCGGGCACCCCCCTGGGTCGTTCGAAGACCCCGGACGAATCG
>CAZGOX010000135.1:0-7277 GCA_964527955.1 uncultured Opitutaceae bacterium
GAGGCCCAGTTCCTCGCGGGCAAGGTGCAGTCGCAACGACTGCTCCTGCCGTTCGCCCTGGACCTCGATCCGATCGGCGCGGCCCTGCTCGCCGAGCGCCGGGAGTTTCTCAATGCCCATGGGTTCGAGGTATCCGAGTTCGGGCGCAATTTCTTCCGGGTCGAGGCCGTCCCGGCCTGGATGGAGCCCGAGGATGCGGAGCCGTTCCTGCGCGAGGTGCTTTCGGCGATCAGGGAGGGAAGTTTTCCCGTCAAGGACCCTGTGCTTGCGCGCTCCAACCTTGCCCGGCTGGCCGCGGCAAAGGCCGTGCGGCTGGCCGGCTCGCCGGGAGAACTGGAGATGACCGCACTCGCCGACGGCCTTTTCCAAACCCGGGCACCCCACATTAGCCCCGGGGGCCGTCCGACCTTCATCGAGATCGGCGACGCCGAACTGGCGCGCCGCTTCCAGAAGTAGTTTCTTTCCCTTGGCACGGATTCTGGTTAGAAAGAATCGCCACCCATGCCCACCACCTCCGCCTCCTCGCACGAGCATCCTTCGCCGGAGCAGTTCCGGGACCTGATCGTGCACCATCTCATCTCGACGCTCGGCAGGCATGCCGGCTCGGCCCAGCCGCGCGACTGGTGGGTGGCGACCGCCCTCGCGGTCCGCGACTACATCCATGAGCGGCTCATCGCGACCCAGGCCGTGCACAACGAGCACAACGTGCGGCGGGTGTATTACTTTTCGCTCGAGTACCTCATGGGGCGCCTTTTTGAGAGCAACCTCCTGTCGACCGGGCTCCGCCAGACCGCGGGGGAGGCGCTGAAGCTGCTCGGCGTGGATTTCGACCAGGTCTACGAGTCGGAAGTCGACATGGGCCTCGGGAACGGCGGCCTCGGCCGCCTCGCGGCGTGCTTTCTGGACTCGCTCGCGACCCTCGACTACCCGGCCCTGGGCTACGGGATCCACTACGAATTCGGGATGTTCAAGCAGGCTTTCCTCGGGGGCCAGCAGATCGAGCATCCGGACCGCTGGATGCTGTTCGGGGACCCATGGGAAGTCGTCCGTCCGGAATTCACGCAGGAGGTGAAGCTGTACGGCAGGGTCGAGCATCGCTTCGACGATCTCGGCCGGTCCACCTGGGCCTGGGTGGACACCAAGACGGTGCTGGGGGTCCCATACGACATCCCCATCGCGGGCTACGGGACAAAGACCGTGAACCTGCTGCGCCTCTGGGCGTCCCGGGCCACCGAGGATTTCGACCTCGCCGCGTTCAACTCGGGCGGATACGTCGACGCAGTGCGCGACAAGGCCGTCGGGGAGACCATCTCCAAGGTCCTGTACCCGAATGACAAGACGGAGAACGGAAAGGAGCTGCGCCTGGTCCAGCAGTACTTCTTCGTCAGCTGCTCGCTGCGCGACATCATCCGGAGGCACTTTCGCTTCCCGGGGAACACATGGAAGACCTTCCCGGAAAACGTGGCCGTGCAGCTCAACGACACCCACCCGGCGGTCGCGATCGCCGAGCTCATGAGGATCCTGGTTGACGAAAAGGAGATCGGCTGGGACGCGGCGTGGGACGTGGTCTCCCGCACCTTCGCGTACACCAACCACACCCTCCTGCCCGAGGCCCTTGAGAAATGGGGCGTCGGCCTGTTTGAGCACCTGCTCCCCCGCCACCTCCAGATCATCTACGAGATCAACCACCGCCTCATGATCGCCTGTGAGCAGAAGTGGCCCGGGGACGTCGAGAAGAAGAGGGTCTGCTCGCTGATCGAGGAGAACGGCCAGCGCCAGGTGCGGATGGCCAACCTGGCCGTCGTCGGCTCCCACTGCGTGAACGGCGTGGCCGAGCTCCACTCCAGGCTGCTTCGCGAGCAGCTCTTCCCCGAGCTGGCCGAGCTTTTTCCGGGAAAGTTCCAGAACAAGACCAACGGCATCACCCCGCGGCGCTGGCTGCTCCAGTGCAACCCCCTCCTCGCCGCGTTCATCACCAAGGCACTGGGCAGCGAAGCCTGGGCCCGCGACCTGAGCCTCCTCCGGGGCCTGGAGAGGTTTGCCGACGACCGGGCCTTCCAGAAGGGATTCATGGCCGTGAAGGCGGCCAACAAGAAGTACCTCGCGCGCTTCATCCGCGCCGAGTGCGGTCTCGCGGTGTCGCCGGCAGCGCTCTTCGACGTCCAGATCAAGCGACTCCATGAGTACAAGCGCCAGCACCTGAATCTTCTCCACATCCTCGCCCTGTACCGGCGCCTGCTGCAGGATCCGTCGGCAGACATCGCACCGCGGGTCTTCATCTTCGCCGCAAAGGCGGCGCCCGGCTACGACGTCGCAAAGAACATCATCCGCGCGATCAACGTCATCGGTGACCGGATCAATTCCGACCAGAGGATCGGGGGGAAGCTCAAGGTCGCGTTCCTGCCCAACTACCGCGTCTCGCTCGCCGAGAAGATCATTCCGGCAGCCGACCTCTCGGAGCAGATCTCGACCGCCGGCAAGGAGGCGTCGGGCACCGGGAACATGAAACTCGCGCTCAACGGCGCCCTGACCATCGGCACCCTGGACGGCGCCAACATCGAGATCCTGGAGGAGGTCGGGAAGGAGAACATCTTCATTTTCGGGCTCACGGTGGAGGAGGTCCACGAGCTGCGAAAACAGGGCTACAACCCGTGGGACTGGTACCACCGCGACGGGGAGCTGAAGACCATCCTCGACTGGCTCGGCAGCGATTCCTGGATTCCCGGAGAGCGCAGGCCCTTCGGGATGATCGTCGACACGCTCCTGAACGGCGGGGATCCCTTCCTGGTCCTGGCCGACTTCCGCGCCTACTGCGACTGCCAGGCGAAGGTCGACGCCGCATTTCGAGACAGCGCGGGCTGGGCCCGGAAGGCCGTCCTCAACACCGCGAGGATCGGCAAGTTCTCAAGCGACAGGACCATCCGGGAGTACGCGAAGGACATCTGGAATCTCGACCCCGTGGGGGTCCCCTGACAGCACGGCGATGACGCACCCCGAACGGCTCGCCCGGTACCTAGGCAGGACTCCCGACGTCTCCCGCGCGCTGTTCATCGCGTCCAACGCCACGGTGGTCGGCGACGTCGTCCTCGGGCCGCTCAGCAGCGTGTTCTTCGGCGCCGTGCTCCGGGGCGACATCCAGGAAATCCGGGTCGGGGAGGGGACCAACATCCAGGACAATGCCATCGTCCACCTCGCCGACGACTACGCGGCCATGATCGGCGCCTGGTGCACGATCGGCCATGCGGCGATCATCCATGCGTGCACGATCGGGGACGAATGCCTGGTCGGCATGGGCGCGACGATCCTCGATGGCGCCACCATCGGGGCGGGGAGCATTGTCGGTGCGAACTCCCTCGTTCCGCAGCGCTTCGCGTGCCCTCCTGGATCGATGGTCTATGGCTCCCCCGCAAGGGTCGTCCGTCCGCTGACGGACAAGGAGAGGGCCGGCATCCGCCCCTGGGCGGAAAAGTACGTCCACGTCGCCCGGGCCTTTGCCACACGCTAGCGGGCGGCGTCCCGCTTGCCGCCCCAGACCGCCATCATGTCGGGCGAGCCCTGGGCCCGGATCCCATTGTCGCCGAGGATATCCTCGGTTGAAGCGAGCGTCGGCACCCGCTCGAACACGAGCTTGGTCACATCCCTGCCCATGAAGTCGATCGTCACGAATCTATCCCCGCAATCGCGCAGGACCTCGACCATGTGCCGCAGGTTCCTGATCGGGATCCCGTTGACCGACTTGACGACATTCGCGGTGTGGTTTGCGTAGCCTTCGACAAGCCTGTGGGGGAAGAACGGCGAGGAAATGACCACCAGTTCCTCCCCTGGGAATGCCGGCTCATCGCCCCGCCGTGTCACGAGCGGAACACCCTGGCTGGCCAGGCCGTAGACCAGCTGCCCGTTCCCCTCGATCGGATCCACGAACTGCCTTGTCGCCGTCGAGAAGACCGTCGGGCCGTAGATGAAGTAGGAGGGATAGGCGCCCATCAGGTCGGGGATCAAAAGCCTGCGATGGTCCACCGTGGGCACGAGGAGGGCCATCTCAACGCCTTTCCTGATGACGGTGAGGGGAACCATTCCGCCGCTTGCGAGCTTCTGCACATCGTAGAGGAAGGAAAGCCTGAGGTCCTTGCGGATCTCGATCATCCCCTGGTCATCGATCGGCGTGGGGCCGATGTGGGTGACGACGTCCCAGGCCTTCAGCGGGTAGCCCGGGTCCGAATGGTAGGGCTTGCCCACCACGACCCCGTGATCTGCCTTGGGAATCCCGAGGTAGGCGCGAAGGGCCGGATTCTCGAGGGTCTGCCACTCGTCGAGCAGCGCCGGCTTGTCGTCGGCCCGCTTCCGCGCCATGGCGTCCAGGAACAGGTCGATCTCCTCGTTCGGGATGATGTAACCGATGTTTTCGGCACCCCCGCCCAGGCGGCTGAAGGCAAGGCCGATCATCTTGTCCCCGACCACCGCCGGGCCGCCGCTGTTGCCGGGGTTGATGGCTGCGTCGATCTGGATGCGCAGGCCGGAGGTGGAGGGCTGGAGCCTGACAAACTCGATCCGGGAGACGATTCCCTTGGTTATGGAAAGGCTCATTCCTCCCGTGGGAAAACCATACACGAGAACCGGGTCCTTGATCAGCGGAAGTGCAGGGGCCCGCTGCAGGGCGGGCCTCGTCTCGAAGAAGGATTCGTCGTCAAGCTTGAGCACGGCCAGGTCGATCCCGGGGGCGATATACTCGACGCTGGCTGAGATCTTGTCGCCCGCCTGGTCCGCCTGCACCTGGATGTCGCTTGCGTACTGTACGACGTGGGCATTGGTCAGGATCAGCTTGCCCTCGATCACGACACCGGAGCCCGTGACCTCCTGGGGCGAGGCCTTCGCCCACGGGCGGTATGGGTCGGGATAGCGCATCGTGGAAAAGACCTTCACCACGAGATTCTCCACGTCGCCGGGCTGGCCCCCCGGGCCCGACGGCGCGGGCCCCGGGTCCCCGGCTGCGCGGACGCAGGTGGCCAGGGCCACCAATGCGGCCACACCCAGGCTCCTGGCAACCCTGACCCCGACGCGAATGGAAAGGTCCATGGTCCAAAATCTGCAGCCCACCTGCGGCACCCGCGAGCATGAACTGTTTTGCGGGCGAAGGTGGTTTTACGTAGCCGGCCTCCCCCGCAGCCGACATCGGAATTGCCAATGCCGCCGTCCGTGCGATCCTCCGGACATGATTATCGGAGTCCCAAAAGAGATAAAGATCGGAGAAACCCGGGTGTCCATGACCCCGAGCCTCTGCCGCCGGTGCGTTTCGCTCGGCGCCAGGGTGATCGTTCAAAAATCCGCCGGTGTGAGCGCAGGGTTCAGCGACGCCGAGTACCGGGCCGCGGGGGCCACCCTGGCCGCCTCGGCCGCCAAGGTATGGGCGTCGGCCGACCTTGTGCTCAAGGTCAAGGAGCCCCTTGCCGCGGAGTACCGGCTTTTGCGGCCCGGGCAGGCCCTGTTCACCTACCTGCACCTGGCAGCCGGTCCCGAGTTGGCCAAGGTGCTGCTCAGGAAGCGGATCCTGGGAATCGCCTACGAGACGGTGGAGGGCGGCGACGGCTCATTCCCCCTGCTCAAGCCGATGTCCCAGATTGCCGGGCGCCTTGCGATCCAGGTGGGCGCATACTTTCTCCAGTCGCAGCATGGCGGCTCGGGCGTCCTCCTGGGCGGGATACCCGGCACGCTGCCGGGGCACGTCGTCGTCGTGGGGGCCGGGAACTCGGGCGCGAATGCCGTCCAGATGGCCGCAGGGATGGGCGCCCGGGTGACGGTCCTCGACCTGGACACCAGCAAGCTCGAGGTGCTGGACGCCGAGTACCAGGGCCGCGTGGTGACCCTTATCTCCAACACTGCGAACCTGGAGCACGCCGTGGCTGACGCGGACCTGCTGGTCGGTGCCGTGCTGATTCCCGCCGCCAAGGCGCCCGTCGTGGTCACCCGCCGGATGGTCTCCCGCATGCGCCCCGGCAGCGTGATCGTGGACATCGCCATCGACCAGGGTGGATGCATCCAGAGCATACGGCCGACGTCCCACCAGGAGCCCGTGTACACCCAGTACGGAGTGGTCCACTACGCCGTGCCTAACATGCCCGCCCTCGTGGGGCGCACGTCCACCCTGGGGCTCACCCAGGCGACCGAGCCGTTTGTCGCGTTGATTGCCCACCGCGGCGTGGAGCGGGCCCTCAAGGACCATCCCGGGCTCGCCAAGGGCGTGAACACCAGGGACGGGAGGCTCACCTGTGACGCTGTCGCACAGGCGCTGAAGTAGGCCGTCCGTCAGGCCAGCTTCTTCACCAGGACCTTCGCGTTTCGCCCGCTCTCCTCATACACCTTGAGGCGGGACTCCGGCAAAAGGTCCTTGTCGGCCTCGGTGAATCCGCAGACATTGGTGAAGAACCCGAAGTTCTGGGTCGAAAGCGCGATCACGGTTGCGGCGCCGCGCTCCTTGGCCCGCATGCAGGCGAACTCGACCATCTTGTGGCCGACCCCGCCGTTCTGGTAGAAGGGCATCACGTAAAGCGAACCGATTTCGGCGAGCCCGGGCTTTTCGGGATAAAAGTACAGGGTCACGCAGGCGATGATGTTCTCATCGACCTCGAACACGTAGAACTGGTCGATGTTCTTCTCGATCGCCTGCTGGGTCCGGTGCACGAGTTCCTCGCGCCTTACCGCATTCCGGGTGAGGTTGTTGATGAAGCGGACATCGCCCTTGGTCGCCTTCCTGATCTGCTGGTAGTCGTTGCCGTACACGAGCGAGCCCACGCCCTCGTTGGAAAAGATCTCGTTCAGCAGGCCGTCGACGACCCTTCCGTCGAGGATGTGCACGCGGGGGGTCCCGGCCTCGATCGCCTTGATTGCGTGCGCCGCCTTGCTGTAGCTCGCCTCGGCAAAATCTCCCGGCTTCTCCTGGAGGAGCACCTTCAGGGCATCCACGGAAATTTCCCGGCGTACGGTCCCGGCGATCTCCAGGCCGGGCTGCGGAGTCAGGTAGATGATCTTGGTCGCGTGGAGCGCCTCGGCGATCTCCGCCGCGAGGAGGTCGGAATTGACCCGCAGGGACCTGCCGTCCGGGCCGAACGCGAGCGGGGACACGAGCGGGACCACCTGCTTGTCGATGAGACCGAGGATGAGGTCCTTGTCGATACGCTCGACCTTGCCCGTAAGCTGTTGGTCGACACCCTTGATTATGCCGACAGGCAGCGCCCGGATGGCATTCGTGATCGCCGCCTTCAGGGAATTCTGGGTCAACCCCT
>CAZGOX010000136.1:0-7209 GCA_964527955.1 uncultured Opitutaceae bacterium
AGGTAGACCAACACCTGCGCAAAGGCCACAAACTGGGCCCCCGCCCAAAGGTAGAACACCGCAATTCCCGTCCAGGTCGCCGCGAGCAGGATCACACTGTGCAGCAGGTTGCGCCCGGCCATCGCCACGGAGGCCGTCCCAAGGGTGACTAGCGCGATGAGGATGAGGGCGGCGTTCATGCGTAACGGTAGGTGCGCGGGCCGAGGCCGGAGCCCAGACTACGGCCAAGAAGGATCGCCGGAAGGATCACCAAGCCAACCGCGACCGCCCACCGGACCGCCTGGAATGGGCCCGACCAGCCCGTGCTGAGAAACCAGAAGGCGGTCGTCCCGAGGTTGACCAGTGCGAGTGGCACGAGGAACTTCCAGGCGAGGCGGGTCAGCTGGTCAATGCGCAGGCGCGGCAGCGTTGCCCGGATCCACATGAAGCCGAAGAGCAGCGCCATGAGCTTGATCGCAAACCAGGCGTACGAGGGGATGAACTCGAGCGCAGGCAGCGGGGCCTGCCAGCCGCCAAGGAAGAGCGTCACGGCCATGCCGCTTAGCGCGCACATCCCAAAGTACTCCGCCATGAAGAAGATGGCGTACTTGAATCCGGAGTATTCGGTAAGGTGCCCCGCGATCAGCTCGCTCTCCGCCTCGGGCAGGTCGAAGGGCGAGCGGTTCGACTCGGCGAGGGCGGAGACCATGAAGATCGAAAAGCCGGCCGCCCCCCAGGGCGTGAAGACGAGCCAGTGCGGGACGAAGCCCCACTTCCAGCCCGCCTGCGCGGCGACAATGCCCGTCGTGGAGAGCGTGCCCGTGGCGAGCACGACCGGGACAAACGACAGCAGCAGGGGGAGCTCGTAGCTGACCAGCTGCGCCAGGGCGCGCATGGCGGCAAAGAGGGAGTACTTGTTGTGGCTCGACCAGCCCGCCATGAAGACCGCCAGCTCGGTCGAGGAACTCGCCGCGAAGAAATACACGACCGCCGCGTCGAGGTCGAGCGGCACCAGGTTGCGCCCGAACGGAATCACGGCGAAGGTGAGGATCGAAAAGGCCAGGATCACGACCGGGGCGAGGAAGTGCAGCACCCGGTCGGCCGCGATCGGCACCACATCCTCCTTGGTGAGCATCTTGATGCCGTCGGCAAAAGGCTGCATCCACCCGGCCCATCCCACGCGGTTGGGCCCGGGGCGGTTCTGGACCCGGCCGAGGATCTTGCGCTCGGCCAGCGTGAGAAAGGCGAAGAGGAGGCCGAACACGGCCAGGATCGCCACGATGTCGATGAGGCTGTTCGCGAACCAGCGCGCCGGCGCCGGCAGGAATCCGGTCGCCCAGTCTCGAAGGAGCATGGGGGCGTCCTCCAGGAAGGATGTCGGGGCCTGGCTCATGGGGCGGGAGGGGCGGGCTTGGGGGCCTCCGCCGGGGGCTGGGCGGGGGCCGCCGGCTTCGCCGCAGCCTTTGCGGCGGCGGCCGCCCTGGCCTTCTCCTCGGCGGCGCGGCGGGCGGCCGCGAGCCGACCATCGACCTCCTCCGCCTCGGTCGGATGGATCTGGTGAAAGTAGGAGTTGGGCTTCGCGAGCGCCTGCCTGTCGAGGAGGAGCCCGGTGAAGCGGTCGGTGGCGGCGATCTCGAACACCTGGTCCATCTTGATCGCGTCAAACGGGCAGACCTCGACGCAGATCTGGCAGCTCATGCACACGGCGGTGTCGATGTCGAACACGGCCGGGTAGATCTGCATCTTCCCGTTCGCGTCGGGCTTCTTGTCCCGGCTCTTCTCGATGTAGATGCACTGCGGCGGGCATTCCTTCTCGCAGATCTGGCAGGCCACGCAGCGCAGCGTCCCCATCGGATCCTCCAGGCCCTCGCTGACGAGGAACGGGAAATTCCGGTAGGCCTCGGGCAGCTTCGTCCGCTCCTCGGGATACTGGGTGGTGACGAATCTCTTCGGATCGTAAAAGCTCCCGATGAGGTTCCTCGCCGTCACCCCGAGTCCCTTGAGCAATCCGGTGCCGAGCATGGTGGTTCAGGGGTTCAGCGGTCGACTTCGCCGAGGACAATGTCGATGCTGCCGAGGATCACGACCGCGTCGGCGATCGAGTGCCCGAGGCACAGGTCCTCGAGGAGCGTGAGGTTGATCAGCGACGGCGGCCGCACCCGGTACCGATAGGGGTTCGGCCCCCCCTCGCTGATCAGGTAGAAGCCTATCTCTCCCTTGGGCCCCTCGATGCGGCTGTAGACCTCGCCCGGCTTGGGACGGAATCCGCGGAGCCGCGCCTTCGGGTCCATTACGGGGCCGTCGGGGATGCCGCGCAGCGCCTGCTGCAGGATCTTGATCGATTCCCGCATCTCGAGCACCCGGACCATGTAGCGATCGTAGGTGTCGCCGTCCGCCCCGATGGGCACCCGGAATTCAAACCGGGGATAGAAGCCATAGCCCTCGACCTTGCGCAGGTCGTAGGGCACGCCGGCGGCCCGCAGCATCGGGCCCGTTATGCCGGCGCTGACCGCGAGCGCGGCCGGGAGCCTGCCGATGCGCTGGGTCCGGGCCATGAGGATCTCGTTGCCCGTGAGCAGCTCCTCGTACTCGTCCAGGAACTTGCCGTATCCGTCGACCAGGCGCCGCACGGAGTCGAGCCAGCCCGCAGGGGCGTCGGTGCGGCAGCCGCCAAAACGCTGGAAGTTGCACATCATGCGGGAGCCGCTCAGCGACTCGAAGAGGTCGAGGATCTTCTCGCGCTCGCGGAACGCGTACATCAGCGGCGTCCCGCTGGCCCCGCCGTCCTGAAGCAGGAACCCGGCGAGGCAGGTGTGGTTGAGGAGGCGGGTGAGCTCGGCGAGGATGACGCGCAGGTATTCCGCGCGCTCGGGCACGGCCTGGCCGGAGAGCCTCTCCACGGCCAGGGCGTAGGCCCAGTTGTTCGTCATGGAACAGAGATAGTCGAGCCGGTCCGTGTACGGCATCGAGGAAAGGTAGGAGGTGTTCTCGCCGATCTTCTCGTGGTTGCGGTGCAGGTAGCCGAAGACCGGCTTGAGCTTCATGACGGTCTCCCCGTCGAGGGTCACGTTCATGCGGAACACGCCGTGGGTCGAGGGATGGTGGGGCCCCATCGAGACCTCGAGCAGGTCGCCATGAAATTCGTCGTTCACCGCGCGGATCCGGGCGCCCGGGGTCGGCGATAGCGGCGGAAGGCCCGTGGCGCTCATGGGGTCCCCTCCCCTTTCGTCCCGGTCGCGGCAGCCGGATAGTGGCGCCGGGCCTTCGCGAGAATGTCGCCGTGCGGGGTCGGCTCCCATTCGTAGTCGTCGGGCTCGACGTAGTCCTTGCGCATGGGATGATCCTTGAACTCGTCCCACATGAGGATGCGCCGCAGGTCCGGATGGCCCGCGAAGACGACGCCGAACAGATCGTAGACCTCCCTCTCCTGGAACTCACAGGACCGCCAGACCGGCGTCAGCGAGGGAAGCGTCACCTGGTCGGCCCGGTCCGCCGTCCTCATGCGCAGGACGACCGGGCCATGGTGAAGCGCCATGGAGTACAGGTGGTAGACGACCTCGAGGAATCCCAGCTTCGGCCAGTCGACGCCGGTGACATTGGAGCAGTAGTCCAGGCGAAGGACCGGTTCGTCCCGAAGGTACCCGGCGATTTCCCTGCCCAGGTCCGCGCCGACGAGCAGCGAGCGCTGGGCCGCGGGTCCCGGATTGGGGACGACGGCCACCGAGGCGCCGGGAAACCGGGCAAGGATGCGGTCGCGGATCTGCTCTGGGGTTTCCATCGGCGGGCCGGCGGTCAGGCGTCCTCCTTGCGAACCAGGGAGGGCGGATGAAACAGGTCCGGGTTCTGCGGCGGAAGGAGGTCGTGCCCGCCGAACTCCGGCACCGGGCAGTCGCTTGGCCGTCCCGCACCCGCCTGGCGCGGATCGCCCGTGGGGAAGATGCCCTGCCCGCGGATCTTCTCCTGCAGCTTGATCAACCCATGGAGCAGGGCCTCGGGCCGCGGCGGGCAGCCCGGGATGTAGATGTCGACCGGGATGTAGCGGTCGATGCCCTTGAGCACGTTGTACCCCTGCTTGAACGGCCCTCCGGAGATCGCGCAGGCGCCCATGGCAATGCAGTACTTGGGATCCGGCATCTGGTCCCAAAGGCGGACGACCGACGGGGCCATCTTCTTCGTGACCGTTCCCGAAACGATGATCAGGTCGGCCTGGCGGGGGGAGGCCCTGAACACCTCCGAACCGAAGCGCGCGATGTCAAACCTCGCCATCGATGCGGCCATCATCTCGATCGCGCAGCAGGCCAGGCCAAACTGAAGCGGCCAGACCGAGTTGCTGCGGCCCCAGTTGCACAGCTCCTCCAGGCTCGTCAGCATGATGCCGTGGCGGCGCAATTCGTCCCTTTCTGCGTCCGTCGGTCCGGAGGAGGTTGGGGCGGCCTCGCTCATGTCATTTCCACTCCAGATGCCCCCGATGCCAGGCCCAGACCAGGCCCTCGGCGAGCAGCAGGATGAACACCAGCATGGCGACGAGCGCCCCGGCGGGCAGGGCGGTGAACACCACCGCGAACGGCAGGAGAAACAGAACCTCCACGTCGAAGATCAGGAACAGGATGGCGTACAGGTAGTAGTGCGCCTTGAATTGGATCCACGAGTCGCCGGTCGGTGCGATGCCACACTCGTACGAGGCGTCCTTGACCTGTCCCGGCCTGGATGGCTGAAAAAACCTGAACCACAGCCTGGCGACCGCCAGCAAGCCCAGGGGGAAGGCCACCGCGACCACGGCGAACAGGGTCAGAAACGCCAGTGGATGGGGATTCATACGGATGGCAGGTAGAATAGACGTCTCCGGCGGCTTGGCTCAATGCTCATTGGCAAATGCTGCGCATAATTTGTCCGGCGCCATGGAGGGCGGCCTAAACCGCCGCGCTGCGCCACTTGGATCGCTCAAGGGAGGCCAGGCCGATCACCGCGAGCTGCACGGCGACAAATGCGATGAGGCCCTGGAACGCCGCGTTTGTAAACCCATAACTATGAAGGCCGATGCCCAGCATATTCGTGCCGAACCAGCTCCACGCCGTCACGATGTTGCCGAAGACCGCAAGCGCCATCAACCCGCGTTGGCGAACCAGGCCGCCCCACCGGCAGTGGAGGATGAGTGCGTTCCAAAGAACAATGATCAGCGCCCCATTCTCCTTGGGATCCCAGCCCCAGAAGCGGCCCCAGGATTGGTCCGCCCAGATGCCGCCCAGGGTGGTGCCGACAAAGCTGAAGAGCGTCGCAAAGCACACGATGCCGTACACCATTCGGGCCAGCGAGTCGGCGGTGGCGCTGTCCAGCGTGCGCGTGAGCACGCCGCGAAGGATGTAGATGATCGCCAGGAAGCCCGCCAGGAAGGTCGACGCGTAGCCTGTCGTCACCGTGACGACGTGGGTGGCCAGCCAGAAGTTCGAGTCGAGCACGGCGCGCATCATCTCCATCGTGTCCCCGCTCAGGGACAGGTTGTGGGCGATGACCAGCGTGCCGAAGCCGATCAGCGAGCCGGCGGAACTCGCGACCGCATTGCGATGGAGACGCTCCAGGATCAGGCAGAGCCCGACCGAGCCCCAGCCGATGAAGAGGGCCGACGAGTATAGGTTGGTGACGGGGGGCCTTCCCTCCAGCCACATGCGGGTGAGGATGCCCACGGTCGCCAGCACGAAGGCCAGGGCCATCAGCCCAAAGGCTGCCCGACCGAGTTCGACCGGCCACTTCAGCCATGAAATCACGGCTATCAGGAAGGCCGCCACGTACAGCACAAGGCTCGTGTAAAAGGGCTCCGCCTGGTTGAAGAAGCTCTCCCATGTGCATCGGCGGACAACCGAGGGGTACGCCGAGTCGAGGCCGGCTTGGTAGGGTTGGATCAGCGGGTTGAACGCCTCGGGCAGCCCGGAGCGCCATGCCTGGCCCAGCGCGGCATAGAAGCGGACCGCCGGGCTCACCGGTGTCCCGGAAATCGACTCCAGCGCCGACTGCCCGACCGTCTCCCACGCGTCCGGGCGCACAGCGGACGACAACGGCGGCACGACTCGCAGGGGACTGAACGTCTCCATCGAATCCAGCGTGTTCCTGTCCGCTTCCAGCTGGCCCGGCGAAGCCAGGTTCGCGAGCATGTCCTGCTTGTCGGGGGACTGCAGGCTGAACTTGAGCCGGTTGTAGTAGTCGAGGCGGCTGTACAATTCAATGACCGCGCGTTGGAAGGCCGTCCTTGCGGATGCGTCCACGGGGTTGGCGAGCTGGGCCTGGCGCTCGAGCTCCGGGATCCCGGACTCGAGCTGCGCAAAGGAGTACCTCACCTGGCCGGCGCTGTCGCCGGAGGCCAGCCCGAAGAGCGAAAGCACGTCGGTGTTGTCGATGCGGAAGACCCGGTACGTGTCCGCCACCTCGGGCCGGTACAGGAGATCGAGGAGCCATGCCTCCGGAACGATTGTCCTGCCGTCGGTCGCAACGAGGCGCTGGCGGCCCTGGAACATGAGGAGGCTCGTCCGGGCGATCGTGTCGAGCGGCTTGAGCCTCCCGTCGGCAAGGACGGGCAGCCGCCCAAAGGCGGCGAGGTCAAACCCGCCGGACCCGCCCCGCGGCACCAGCGTGGATGCAACCCAGATCAACGACAGGACAACGGCGCCCAAGGCGAAGCGCCTTCTCACCAGGGAGGACGGGCCAGCCGGCGCCGGCGTTGCCGCCGGCCCGGGCGAAGAGGACGCAGCGCGGGCGCCGGCCGGGGCTGAAGCCCTGGCCCGCTTGAAAAAGAATCCAAACAGGTGGATCCCAAACTGGACGACGAGCCCCAGGACAATCAGGGCGCATGAAACATAGGGAATCTTCCAGCTCGGGTTGCGGACGACCTGCAGGACCGAGGTCCGGTCGTTGTTTGCGTAGCCCGCCTGGTAGAAGGCCCTGCCGCCGTAGCGCAGGGGGTTGTTCATGAAGATCCGCACCCTGCGGTCGTCGCGGCCGTCGTCGCTGCGCAGGTGGATCGTGCTGGCAAAGTCCCGCGGTATGTCTGTCCCGGGATAAATGTCGTGCGTGAACTTCTCCAGCGTCACCGAGAACGGAAGGTAGTCGCGCCTCGCGCGCAGGGACAGGCGCCAGGACCGGCCCTGATACGTGAAGGCCTCCGGCTGTTCGAGCATGGTCGAAACTAGAAACGTGCCAAGGGAACCCTCCGGGCCAACCAACTCGACAAACCCCGTCGGC
>CAZGOX010000137.1:0-7198 GCA_964527955.1 uncultured Opitutaceae bacterium
CTCCTCGCCGACGACCTCGGCCAGGGTGATCTCAAGGTCGATCGCCGTGGTGGCGTTGTTCGGGTACGCCTGAAGGGCCTCCACGATCAGCTCGGCGGGGTCCTCGGCGATCAGCTGCAAAATCCGGTCCGGCTCGGTCTCCTTGCGCACCAGCAAGTGCTTGGGGTGCAGCACGTCCATGGTGCCCACGCAGAAGGCGGGATCCATCGGGTGCCCCTTCTTGTCCTTGAAGTCGATGATCAGGCGCTGGGTGGAGTCGTCGTAGGACTTGATCTGGCCGAAGCCCCAGCTCCGATGCACCACGTAGGCTCCCGGTTCCATGGCCTCCAGCTTGGACTTTGCCCCCTTGAGCGAGGGATTCTTGGCGATGAACGAGGAAATGGCAGTGGAATTCATATTGGCGTATCCGAGGGCGTGAACCGAAGAGTAGAACCTGCAACACCCCGGCTTGTCAAACCCCCAACACTACGGGACCAGCGGGACGATCGCCACCCGCTTGGAGGACTCGGTCGTCCCGTTGAGAAACGTGAGCGTCACGTCGGGGTCGTTTGCGAGCAAGGCCTCATAGCGGTGAAACCCCCACTTGGAGACGGGATCGCCGTCGATCCGGGTGACCAGGTCGCCGGTCTCGATTCCCGCACGGTCCGCCGGGGATCCCGGCACCACCCCCACCACGCGCCAGTAGGCCGGCGTCTTCCCAAAACTCAGCCCTGTGCCGAGGATCCCCGGGGTTGTGATCGGGTCGCCGGAGTCGCGGTAGAAGGTCGCCTCGCCGTGCACCTGGTCGAAGGTCACGGTGAAATTCCTGAGGATCCCGCCGCCGATCGCCGACCATTCGTCGCTGATCTCCGTCACCGGCTGCACGGCCGAATAGTCCCCGATCACAAGCGTCTGCGCCAGCCGGCCGACCTTGCGGGTCCGGTCCCCGGCCAGCGTTCCCACGGTCGGACCCTGGACAGGCCCAAAGACAAACCGGGGTGCCAGACCCGAGGTGTTCAAGCTCAGGGCCGAGTCGCTGCCCGAGTCGATCAGCGCGAGGAACCTGCGTTCCCCGAGCTGGACGGTGATCAGGGGGATCGTGTCCGCGTTGTTGAACGGGACCTCGGTCCCGAAGGGCCGGATGGTCGCCAGGGAGGCATTCGGCCGGAGCACCACCCGGTTGTGCCGGTAGTCCAGCGTGAGGAGGGTCTGGTTGAACAGCGGGAACCCCAGGATTCCGTCGATCTTGATGCCGAGCTGGGCGGTGAGCGGCGCGCAGTCGTAGACCACCACGGGCACACGGGCAAAATGCGCCGCGCCAAGGTTGATCCGCGCGACCACAGCCGTGGGAAGGATGACTGCGCCGCCGGCGCCGGATTGCACCTCCACCTGGGGCACGCCCGGTGGGACGGCACCGGCCTCGTCCCGATAGCGCGCTGCAAACTCGGGTGTGACCAGGGTGACGGAGGAACCCGTGTCGACCAAGAAGTGATACGGCCCGTAGCGGTCCCATTTTGCCGTTACGACCAGCACGTTTCCAAACGTCTCCGCGGGGAGGGTCGCCATCGAGCCGCTGAAGGTGGTGTGGCCCAGCGGCGGGGTGCGGTGGACAAGGGAAACGCAGCCCGTGAGAAACAGGAGCAGGGCCGGCGTGAAGAAGCGCAGGGCCCGGTTCATTTTACTGGCTTGGGGAGCCGCACGCTGAGCCCGAGCGCCCCCAGCGCCATGATTGCGCCCAGGACAAAGACCGCCTGGGAGCTGAACGCCCAGAACACAATGCCGGCCAGGAGCGGGGTGACGGCGCGGGAGAGGGAGCCCAGCGACCGGAAGATCCCGAGGATGCGGCCCTGCTCCGAGGGCTTGGCGTAGAGCGAGATCAGTCCCGAGGTGGACGTGTTGACCAACCCGAAACCCATGGAGACGACGGCGAGGCTCACGTAGAGCATCCAGGGCTGCGACGCAAAGCCGATGCCCAGGAGCCCAACGACCGAGATCACAAGCCCGCCCTTGAGGACCGGGATCTCCTCCCTTGTCCTCAGGAGCCGGCGCACGAGGAATCCCTGCGTGAAGATCGACACCCCGCCCAGGAAGCAGAGCAGGATCGTGTTCTGGGCGGCTGTGTACCCGAAGCGCTGGGCGGCAAGGTAGGTCAGGCAGGTCTCCATCGCCACGAAGGCATTCGAGTACACAAAGGCCACGATGTTTGCCCGGCGGGCCTCCGCGTTGTCGAGCAGGAGGATCTCCCGCAGGGGATTGCGCACCCGGGCCTCGCGAGCCCCGGACCGGGCCTCGGGCGGGAGCGTCTCCCGGAACCGCGTCGCGATCCAAAAAAGGTTAAGCAGGCAGAACCCGAGCGCCAGCAAGGCCGGCACCGAGTATGGATTGATGCCAAAGCGGGCGAGGGAGGGATGGCGGGCCAGGAGGTTGATCCCGCTGCAAATCCCCCCGACGGCGGGTCCGGTGATGAAGCCGAGCCCGAACGCGGCGCCGACCAGCCCCATCGCCTTCGATCTCTCCTCCCGGGAGGTGACATCGGCGACGGCGGCCGTCACCACCGAGAGGTTTCCCGCGAAGCCGCCGCTCACGACCCTCGAAAGGATGAAAACCCAGAACGAGCCGCTGACGGCCCACAGAAGGTAGCCGACGGCGGTTCCCGCCACCGAGACGAGGAGCACCCCGTGGCGGCCATGCCTGTCGGAAAGAGAGCCCCAGAAAGGGGCGAAGATGAACTGCAGGACCGAGTAGAGCGAGAACACGATGCCGCCGACGAGAACCGTCGCGAACGCGTGGTTCTGCCCGAGGGCGAGCGCCATGGCGTTGCTGCGGGCGAGGAACGAACCGAGCAGGCCTCCCTGACCGTCATGCCGCAGGTAGTAGGAGATCAGGTCCGGGGCGAGGGGGAAGATGATCGAGAATCCGATCAGGTCTATATAGAGAGTGAGGAATATGACCCCGAGGGAGACAGGACGGCGTGGCTTGGGGGAGTCGGAAGTGGGCACGTTGTTGGGCGGCGGGTGAAGGGACTACATCCTGTAGGGCAGGGGAAAGCGCGCCATGAGCGCCTTGGCACGGGCCTTGGCCGACGCCAGGGCCTCGGATTCCCCAGGGGTTCCTATGGCCTTGAGCACCGAGTCGATGCAGGAGGCGATCTCCTCCATGTCCCCTTCGAGGAGCCCGCGGGTCGTCACCGCGGGCGTGCCCAGTCGGATGCCGGACGCCTGGAACGGGCTGCGGGTCTCAAACGGGACGGTGTTCTTGTTGCAGGTGATGTTGGCGAGATCGAGCGTCTCCTGGGCCTTCTTGGCCGTGAGGTCCGGCAGGTTCGAGCGCAGGTCGACCAGGAAGAGATGATTGTCGGTGCCGCCGGACACGATCCGGTAGCCCCGGCCCGCCATGGCTGCGGCGAGGGCCCTGGAGTTGCGGATGATCTGCGCGGAGTACTCCTTGAATTCCGGCTTGAGGACTTCGCCGAAGCACACGGCCTTGGCGGCGATGATGTGCATGAGCGGGCCGCCCTGCGCGCCCGGAAAGACCGCCGAGTCGATGGCCTTGGCGTGCGCCGCGCGGCACAGGATGAGCCCGCCCCGCGGCCCGCGCAGCGTCTTGTGGGTCGTGGTCGTGACAAAGTCGGCGTGCGGGACGGGCGAGGGATGCAGTCCCGCGGCCACCAGCCCGGCGATATGGGCGATGTCCGCGAAGAGAAGCGCCCCCGAGGCCCGCGCTATCTCCCCCATGCGAGCGAAGTCGATCACCCTGGAATAGGCGCTCGCGCCGACCGTGATCATCTTGGGCTTCTCCCGGGCCGCGGTGGCAGCCAGCTCGTCGTAATCGATCAGGTTGTCGTCCTGGCGCACGCCGTAGGCGACAACCTGGTACAGCTTTCCCGAGAAGTTCGCCGGGTTGCCATGGGTGAGGTGGCCGCCGTGGCTCAGGTTCATCGCGAGGATCTTGTCGCCGGGCTGGAGCACCGAGGTATAGACCGCAAAGTTGGCCTGGGAGCCCGAGTGCGGCTGGACGTTCGCATGGTCGGCCCCGAAGATCCGCTTCGCGCGGTCGATCGCGATCTGCTCGATCCGGTCGACGTACTCGCAGCCGCCGTACCACCTGCGGCCGGGGTAGCCCTCGGCGTACTTGTTGGTCAGGATCGTCCCGGCTGCCTCGAGGACGGCCGGGTAGGTGAAGTTCTCGGAGGCGATGAGCTCGATGTGGTCCTGCTGGCGGGCGAGCTCGGAGGCTGTGACCGAGTAAATCTCAGGATCGAGGGTCTTTAGGGGGTCGGAGTTGAGCATGTACGTGGACTTGGTCGGAATTGCTACCTTGCGGCCTTCTTCTTGAGGGCCCTGCCGAGGAACTCCACGAGGCTTGGTATCGCCTCCACGAGTTCGTCGCGGGCGGCCTCGTACCCGGCGATGGAACCGCCGTACGGGTCGGCGATCTCCCTGCGGCTGGATGGCGGCATGAATTCCCGGAAGAGCAGGAGGTTCTCGGGCGGGGGCTGCGCCATGAATCGGATCGAGGCCCTGTGGGACTCGGTCATGACGAGCACTGCGAGGGCGTTGTCGAGCAGCTCCTGGGTGACCGGCTGGCTCTGGTGCTGGGTGAGATCCAGGCCCACCTTCTTCAGGGCGGCGACGGCGTAGTCGGTCGCCGGGTCGCCCTGGCGCGCGGCAACCCCCGCGGAGATGACTTCGACCGAGCGCAGCGGTTCGGGCGCGGCCGCGAGCGCGTGCCTGAGCAGCGCGGCGCCCATGGGGCTGCGGCAGATGTTCGCGGTACAGACTACGAGGACGTAGGGCATTGGCAGGCTAACCCAAAAGATGCCGGTGGGGGGCACCAGCTCAAACTCAATCTGGTGCTGGGTTCACAGCCTCTTCAGCGCGACCAGGGCCCGGTGGAGCTGGATAGCCCTCTGGAGCACGGTGTCGACCAAGGGAGGGGGTGAAGCAGGGCGGCTTGCCAGGTCGCCCTGGCCAGCTGCGCCCTCGTCGCCGAGGGCGCTGTCGGGAAGGTGCTCCCGCTCGAGCATGGCCTCGTCATTGCGCGGCTTGTCGGCTCTCTCCGTGACCAGAGACTCGATCGGCGCGCCGCGCTCGAGGGCGTCGTAGGCCCTGCGCTCGGCCGCGGGGGCGACGGCGACGGCCACGTCCGGCTGGAAGCCCGGGGCCGCGGCGCCCAGGATGACCAGAAACGGGAGCGCCCTGGCTTGGCGCAGCCCGGCGAGAAGATTCCGGTCCGTCGAGGAGTTTGCCAGCAGCAGCACGGGCGTGCGCGCCCCGCTCCGCGCCGCGAGCCACGACGCGAGCGCATCGGCCGCGGCTCCGCCGCCCTGGAAATACCGCACGTCGAGGACAACGGCCCGCCCGGCGATCGACGCGCCATCAGGCAGGTCGCCGGGAAGGGAATGGACACGCGCATACGCGAGGCCGGCCCCCAGGTCCCGGGTCAACGGTGCCGCGGATGCGCCTCCGGCCAGCGACGCCGCGAGAAGGAACAGGAGGGGGATTCTCATGGACGGGAGCGCGCAAGCTGGCGGCCGCCGATATCGCCGCGAAAGTACTTGTTCGCGAACCCGATCCGGGAACACACGGAATACGCAGCCCCGGCCGCCTGCGCGAGGGTGGGCGCCCTAGCGACCACGCCCAGCACGCGGCCGCCGCGCGACACCGTCCGGCCATCCGGATCCCTTGCCGTCCCCGCGTGGAGGATCTCCACGCCGGCCGGTAGGTCCGAAGCCGGCGGGAGGCTCAGGACGTCCCCCTTCGGATGGGGGCCGGGGTATCCGCGGGCGGCGATGACCACGCACAGCGCGGCCTCGTCCCGCAGGGAGAGCCGTTCGCCCCCCAGGCGGCCTGCGGCCGCCGACCAGAGCAGCGACAGCACGTCCGAGGCAACCAGGGGAAGGACGGCCTGCGTCTCCGGGTCCCCGAATCGGGTGTTGAACTCGAGCACGCTCGGTCCGGAGGGGGTCAGCATCAATCCAATGAAGAGCGTTCCCCGGAAGGGGATCCCCTCGGCCGCGATCGCGTTCACGGAGGGCCTCACGATGTCGCGCTCGATGCGCTCGAGCAGGGCCGGCGTGGCGACGGCCGCGGGCGCGAATGCCCCCATGCCCCCGGTGTTGGGGCCCGTGTCGCCGTCCCCGGCGCGCTTGTGGTCCTGGGCGGCCGGGAGGATCACGTAGTCGAGCCCGGAAACGACCACCAGGAGGGAGATCTCCTCGCCGGAAAGGCATTCTTCGATGAGGATCTCAGGCTTCGAGCCGCCGCGCGCGCCAAGCGCCAGCATGTCGCGCACCGCGGCCTCCGCCTCCGCGCGGGACTCCGCGACCACCACGCCTTTTCCCGCGGCGAGGCCGTCCGCCTTAACCACGATCGGCGCCGGCCGCGTCCCCAGCCATGCGATTGCGGCGGCCGCATCGTCGAAGAACGCCGCCGGGGCGGTCGGGATGCCGTGCTTTTGCAGAAGCTTCTTGGTGAAGATCTTCGAGGCCTCGAGCCTCGCGCCGGCCGCCCCCGGCCCGTAGGCGGGTATCCCCGCCTCAACCAGCCTGTCGACCAGCCCGAGCGCAAGCGGCACCTCGGGCCCGACCACCACGAACTCGACGCCCTCGGACTTTGCGAGCGCGACCAGGCCCGCGACGTCGTCGGCCGCCACGGAGCGGCAGTCGGCCTCGGCCTCGATGCCGGCGTTCCCGGGGGCGCACAGGATCCGCGGCCGGGCAGGAGACGCCGCAATGGACCGGACCAGGGCGTGCTCCCGCCCGCCGGAGCCGACCACGAGGACTGAGCGGGGGAGCGCGTTCACAGCACCTGGAGCTTCTTGCGGTAAAACGCCACGACCTCGTCCGGGTCGTCCGTGAAAAGGATGTAGTCCGCCAGCCAGGCCGGGGAGCGCTTCTCGTTGATCATTCTCCGGATCTGGTGCCGCAGGTCCCCCCAGAACTTCGCGTTGAAGAAGACGAACGGGACCCGCGGACGGATGCCGAGCTTCAGGTTGCACATCTCGATCCCGATCTCCTCCAGGGTGCCGACGCCGCCGACGTTGAAGATGCAAAAGTCGGCAACCTCGAACCACTTCTGCCGGAAGTGGCGGGAGGCCTCCTGGAATGTGTTGAAGAAGTCGACCCCGAGCTCGGGCGGCTGGGCCTCGAGCTCGAGGAAGCAGGCGCCGGTGAGCGCGCCCTTGTGCCGGGCCTGGTCGGTGGCGAGGCGCATGACGC
>CAZGOX010000138.1:0-5542 GCA_964527955.1 uncultured Opitutaceae bacterium
CCCATCTTTGCTCGCCTTTCCGCCCCGGAGATCCGGGATGTCCCCTTGGCGCACGTGGCTGGGGTTGTGGCTGCCGCAGTGGCGCTTGGGTGGCGGCCACGTTCACTTCGGAGCCACCAATCATCGTTATGACCCAAAGAGCCAAAGTCGCATTCCTGGTGTCGGCAGCAGCTCTTACGGCCCTTCTTCCCGGCTGTTCGCCGATCGAGCGGTCGCTGCTCTTTTTCCCGTCCCACCGGGTTGCGGATGGCAGGCTCGCCCCGTGGACCGAATCCGGCAATGTGATCGGGTATTCGCGGATGGTCGCGTCGCCAAGAAACGTCTGGCTGTTTCTCCATGGGAATGGCGGACAGGCTTCCGACCGGTTGGCGGCAATCGCACACTTCTCACCCGGGGACTCGATCTTCGTTCTTGAGTACCCCGGATACGGGGATCGGCCGGGCGTTCCTTCCAGCGAGGCAATCAACTCTGCGGCAAGGGACGGGTATCTTCTTCTCAGGGCTGGCTATCCCAACGTCCCGGTATGTGTGGTCGGGGAGTCGCTCGGGTCCGGCCCGGCCTGCTCGTTGGCCGAGCTTAGCCGACCTCCGGACAAACTGGTGCTCGTAGTCCCCTTTGACCGGCTCAGCTCGGTGGCGAGGGATCACTACGCCTCCCTAATTGTCGCCGTCCTGCTAAAGGACAATTGGGACAATGTGGCGGCCCTTTCCCACTACCAAGGGCCGATCGATATCTTCGCCGCCAAGGATGATAGCGTTATTCCGGTCCGCCATGCGATGGCTCTCGCCGCCTCCATTCCTTCGTCAAACTTTGTGCTGATCGATGGCGGCCACGGCTGGCTCAGTCAGCGCCGCGTGCAATTCCGGAATCCCTGAGAGCAGCCATTGGGGCGACAGTCCCCTTTCAAACAGCCTAAGCGTGGACGAAACGATGCCCAAAAAATGTCGCCTTTTTATTCGGAAGAAGAGGAACTGCCGGGTGTCAACGTGGTTTGGCCACCACCAGATGTCGATTCGCGACACGATGAGGTGGCTATGCCACAAGTTGGTTTTCGGGCCTGTAGCTCAATCGGTTAGAGCAGGGGACTCATAATCCCTTGGTTTTCGGTTCAAGTCCGAACAGGCCCACCAGCCCTATTTCTTCCCCTGATTATTGGGGAAGTTTACACCGGTTCCAAAGAAACACTCATTCTCAATTATTTTACCGTCCCTTAATTTAAAACGCTCTGTGTTCCGAAATAGTCTGCCGTCGTTGGTCCAGCCATTGTAGGTCACAAAGGCATCATCTCCGGCAATGACGACCTTTTCCAAATCAAACTTCCTGGTGTTGCTGGAATTGGGCCAGCACTTCTCCTTGTATTGCTTCAAATTGATATGGTCGTCGCCGGCCGGGCTCGTGAAGGTGAATCCGTCAGCGAGAATCAGCTCCAACATGTGCCAATCCTTTTGTTCGTAGGCGGAGTAGTATTCGCGAATGATTTTTTCGTTCATGACAATGTTCGGTGGTTTCTGGGCGAAGCATGCATTGGCAGACATGGTTGCCCATGCCATGAGGAGGCTGGCGATGATCTTGGTCGTTTTCATATATTTGCTTGTCCAAAGAGGACGCCGAGATAACGCCGCAAGTGCGCCAGGTTTTCTTGCACGACTTCGGGGCTTTGCTTCGCCTTTGCGAAGATGAAGGAGCCTTGGATCACCGCTTGAATGAAATAGCCAACGCTCTCTGCGCTCCAAGTGGACGTCGGAGCATGGAGCCGTCTGGCTTCTTCAACGTCGCGCGTCAGCTCGGCGACATGCGAAGACAACACTAGATCGCAGGCTGCACGGATTTCGGGGTGGGTGTCGTAGGTTTCCTGAACAAGGGTTCCAAGCAGGCATGTGTATTCAGAAAGACTGCCGCTTAGGATCGCCGCCCTGAAGTCCACATAACCGAGAAGGCGGTCGAGCGGATCCTTGGCCGTGCGATAGGGAGCGGCCGCGAAGAACCCTTCGGTCATGACTTCCCAATGCGCGACCGCGGCCAGTGCGAGCTGATCCTTCGTGTCGAAGTGGTGGAAAAAACTGCCTTTGGTTACTCCCGCCTTCCGGCAGATGTCCTCGACGGTGGTTGCCGCATAACCCTTGGCCCGAATGACCACCAGGGCTGCATTAAGTAGCCTGATCTTGGACTCGTGTGGCACCTCAGCAGAAATGGTTTTAGGGCTCACTCCAAAATACATACCGATTAGACGGTATGCTACGAAAGAATTCAGGAGTCAAGACGTAACGATCTAATAAACAATTGCTTTCGAATAAATGAAGAGTGATTTTGATCGAAACCGGCTTTGCCATTCCTTCAAGGGTCAAACGAGACCCCTCCGGAAATCCGGAATATTTTGGCGGCGCAAGAATCCAGTGCGCAGCGTAAGATCGTACGCGTCCCACACTTGGCACTCTGAGGTGGTCCCCGAAAGCTGGACAGTGCGGATCGTTAGCCCGAATACAGAGTGACCATGAGTGGAAACCTGCCGTTCAAGCGAGCCGTCTTGGCTGCAGTTTCGCTCGCCTTTGCCGCGGTCCTGGCGGCGGGCACCCCGGCGTTGCCGCCGCCCACGGGCCTGCGGTGCGAGTATGTCGCCGATCCTCTCGGCGTCGACTCAACCGCGCCGCGGCTATTCTGGAAGCTGGCCGGCACGGATAGCGGCGAGCGTCAGAGCGCCCGCCGTATTCTGGTCGCCTCCAGCGCTGCGAAGCTGGACCGGGACGAAGGCGATCTCTGGGACAGCGGCAAGGTGGATTCGGATGAGACCATCCAGGTTTCCTACCTGGGCGAGCCCCTCCATTCCGCGGAACGGGTCTATTGGAAGGTCCGCGCTTGGGATTCCGCGGGCGGGGTCTCTGCGTGGAGCGAACCCGGAACCTGGACCATGGGGCTGCTGGAGGAATCGGACTGGAAGGCGAAGTGGCTGACGGCACCGGGTTCGGGCTATGAAACCCTCCGTCTGCGCAGGGAATTTGAGGTGAGGCCCGGGCTCAGTCGGGCGCTGGCCTTCATCTGCGGACTCGGCCAATACGAGCTGACGCTGAATGGCGTCAAGGTGGGGTCCGACGTCCTGGACCCCGGCTGGACCAAGTACGACAGGACATGCCTCTACGACACCCGCGATATAACCGCGCTGTTGCACCCAGGCCGGAACGCGGCGGGTGTATTGCTCGGCGCCGGCATGTACGACATGCACAGCACCACCTCCGACCGGTTCGTGCCGCCGGGCTATGTCCCCTATTCCTATGGCCCACAGAAGGCGATCGCCCAGCTGCTCCTCGAGTATTCGGACGGTTCGGTCGACCTTGTCGGCACCGACGGGACTTGGCGGGCCTCACCCGGGCCGATCACGTTCTCATCGATCTATGACGGGGAGGACTTCGACGCGCGCCGCGCAGACCCCGGCTGGGACCATGCTTCCTTCGACGACTCCGCGTGGCCTTGCGCGCGGGTTGTGGAGGGCCCCGGGGGCCGGCTACGCGGGCTCTCGTGCGCGGCGCCACCCATCGCCACGTTTGAGACCCTGCGGCCAGTCGCCGCGCTGCAGCTCGCCGATGGTGTGACCGATTATGACCTCGGCCAGAATGCGGCGCTCATGCCACGAATCGCCGTGAAGGGTCCCGCCGGCTCGGCCGTGAGGATCATCCCCACGGAACTGTTGAAGGCCGACGGCAGCCTCGACGACACCGCCTGCGGCGGCAGGACGAACTGGACTTTCACCCTTAAGGGCGGACCGGCGGAGACCTGGTTCCCGAGGTTTTTCTACCGCGGGGCGCGCTACCTGCAAGTGCATCGCCTGCCGGCGAAACCCGGCGGGGAGCTTCCCGTCCTGGAGTCAATCGAGGGGTTCGTCGTCCGATCCTCCTCAAGGCCGGTCGGGGAATTCCAGTGTTCGAGCGACCTCTTCAACCGCATCCATGCGCTCGTGCGCTGGGCTCAGAGAAACAACATGATGAGCGTGATGACCGATTGCCCTCAGCGGGAGAAGCGCGGGTGGCTGGAGCAGGTCCACCTAAACGGCCCGTCGCTCCGCTATGAATACGACCTTGCACAGCTGTTCACGAAGCAGGTGAACGACATGGCCGACTCCCAGCTCGGCAACGGCCTCGTTCCTACGACGGCCCCCGAATACACGGTTTTCCGCGAGGAGGGGCAGACGAGCGGCGACAGGCGGAACATGTTCGGCGACTCCCCGGAATGGGGCAGCGCGTTCATCCTCGTGCCGTGGCAGCAGTATGAATTCGACGGGGACCTGAACCTGTTCCGCACGCATTACGACGCCATGAAGCGGTTCGTCGACTACCTGGGCGGACGCGCGGACGGGGACATCGTCAACTACGGCCTCGGGGACTGGTACGACATCGGGCCCAGGGACCCCGGCGTCTCGCAGCTGACCCCCATAGGCCTGACGGCGACCGCGTTCTACTACCGGGATGTCGTGATCATGGCGCGCGCCGCCGCGCTGCTCGGCAAGCCGGACGACGCGGACGCCTTCGGAGCGCGCGCTGAAAGGATCCGGAGCGCCTTCAACCGGAGGTTCTTCGATGTGCGGCGCCGGACCTATGCCACCGGTTCCGAGACGGCGAACGCCATCCCGCTTGTCATGGGCATCTGCGCGGCGGGCGACAGGGCCGCCGTGCTGGACGCCATCGTGCGCGACATACGGGCCCGCGGCAACACGTTCACCGCCGGCGACGTGGGCTACCGCTATTTGCTTCGTGCGCTGGCGGAAGGGGGCAGGTCGGATGTGATCTTCGCGATGAACAACCAGTCGGACAGGCCGGGCTACGGCTACCAGCTGAGGATGGGCGCCACGAGCCTCACCGAGGCGTGGGATGCCGGGCGCAATTCATCGCAGGACCATTTCATGCTGGGCCAGATAAACGAGTGGTTTTACCACGACCTCGCGGGTATCCAGTGCGACCCCGGAGCGCCCGGCTTCAGGAGGATCGTTATCAAGCCCGCGATCGTCGGCGATCTCACCTGGGTGAAGGCCAGTTACGAGTCCATCCAGGGTGGGATCTCCAGCTCCTGGCTGCGGGACGGGAAGAAACTGAGTTTGGAGGTGACGCTCCCCGCCAACACATCGGCAACCGTCTTCGTGCCGACAGCGGATGCGGGCACGATCACCGAATCAGGGGTGCCGATCGCATCATCCCGGACGATCAAGCTCCTGGGCTTCGACGGAAGCGAGGCGACGTTGGAGGCATCGTCGGGCCATTATGTCATTGCATGCAGGCTGCCGTAAGCCTCCACAGCGCCGGGGGCAGCTCTTCGACTCCGCCCAGTAGGCGCCCGACGGAGGCTGCTCAGGTCAACTTTTGCAACCTGACCCCGTCTGATTGACTAACTTTGCCAGTCTGGACGCGGGCCTAAAATGCCGTCAGGTCCTTGACCGCATTGACCATGAAGGACTTTGCTCGTTGCGCCCTGAGTTCGACGTCAGCCTGCCCCTCCGAATGAACCGTCGGCGTCGAATCAAGCGCCTTCACAGCATCATCAAAGTTGGCACTCTTGGTCA
>CAZGOX010000138.1:5642-7174 GCA_964527955.1 uncultured Opitutaceae bacterium
CCCGAGGCACTTGCAAGCGTCACAATGTCGCTAAGGACTGAGACGAGGTCCTGGCTCCAGGGCTTGCCGTCTCCCACCATCGCGAGCCTCGAATCGTCTCCCCACAGCGTGTCTTGCCGATGAACCTTGATCACAAAGTAGGAGACGTCATCCACCGGGGTCGTGCCGAACAGGAGCCGCTGATTGTTCCACTCAAGCTTCGTGCCCCCGCTCGCGCTGGCGCCCAGATACTTGTTGTAGTTGGTCGCACTGTCCGCGCCGAAAACAACATAGTATCCTTCGCGCAGGGTGTCGTCGCCAGCCGCAGTCAGGTCGAAGTCACCCCTCAGGCGCGCGTCGCTGCGCCCTGGGGCGAAGAGAAGCGTGTCAAAGATATTGGCGATCGACAGGCCGGCGGTCACCGAGGACGAAAGCGTGAAGCCGGGAAGTTTCGAGGAAACCTGCGACAAGCCTCCGATCACTCCTGCAATCGTTGAATCTGCCGATGAATCCATCTCCAGGTGGAGGTTGAGGTTTTGGAAGGTCCAAGGCACGGCGTCGAGCAGCTTGGCCGAGATTCCCATGTCCTTGATTGTGTCCCCACGTTGCACCCGCACCGGCCCCCCAGTCCGGGTGACGGCGATTGCAATTGGGCCGGCGGCCTGTCCCGAAAGCCTTGCCGTGGCAAACGCGAGCGCGTTGGTATTCCAGATCGCGCTCCAGAGCGAAGTGTTGGCAAATACCCGGGCTTCAACGATGTCAATTGATGCGTAACACGCATTTGCGACCAGCGGTCGGGACTTTGAGGTGTCCTGCAGGTGACCGGATCCGTCGAGGTACTGCACCGGAACCGGAATGAACGTCGAGGCTGCGACTCCGGTTGTGCTGCCCGCAAACAAGTTCGCCGCCCCAAGCAGCGAACCGATTGTGACAAGGGTCGAAATAATTTTCATGGGTCGAGTTGGATGCCGAAGACACATATTGCCCCCCTTCACGGACCGTTGCTCCACAAAAAGACTCCGGACTTTCCTACCCCCGCCCTCCCCATTCCCTGACCAACTACCGAATGCCGTCCAATCCATTGCTCTCGACAAGAATATGCTAAGCGCTTAGCTTGCCAGGATTGAATCACGCGACCTTCAGTCGAAAGGGCGGTATGGCACGGTCGCCGGCGAAGACTGCCGCCAACCGTGCAAAGGCACTGGCGTACTGGCACGCAGTGCGCACCGGCGAGGTACCCGCCCCGCGTCGTTCGCGAACGCCGCCAGCGCCGGAGGCCTTGGCAGGACTTTTGGCCGAGTACTGCCGCCAAGCGGGCATCACGCGTTTGGAGGCCTTCGGCTCGACCGCGCGGGGCGAGGCCAGGCGCGGCAGCGACGTCGATTTGCTGGCGACCTTTGCCGTCAATCCCGGCCTTCGCTTCTTCACGATGGAGGACGAGATGGCCGCGATCCTCGGCGTGCCGGTGCACCTGTTGACCCGCGACTCGGTCGAGCAAATGTCCAACCCCTATCGGCGCCGGGCGATCCTCGCAGATGCCCGGCTGATTTATC